>JAFAHH010000241.1 GCA_019237355.1 Acetobacteraceae bacterium
ATTTAGGAGCAAACAGCGAGCCGTCCTGGAGCCGCCCAACATCCCGGGCCCGATCGATAATCTTGAGGTGACCATCGGCATCGAAGAAGCCGGAATCCCCAGTGTGCACCCATCCATCAGGCCGTTTGGTTTCGGCCGTCGCCTCCGGATTGCGGTAATAGCCCTGAAAGGCGCCCGGGCTTTTGAACAGCACCTCTCCGTCCTCAGCGATGCGAATTTCTACATCATTGATCGGCCGCCCGACCGTGTCAGGCTTCACATCGCCGTCCTTTTGAATGCACAGAAACACCGAGCTTTCGGTCATGCCATAGAGTTGCTTCAGATTGATGCCGAGCGAACGGTAAAAGTTGAAGAGATCAGGCCCGATGGCCTCCCCCGCCGTATAGGCGACGCGCAGGCGGCTCAAGCCCAACGTGTTCTTGAGTGGACCATAGACGAACACTTCGCCGAGCCAATAAAGCAGCCGATCAAAAAAAGAAACCCGCCGTCGGTCCAGTATTACCGACCCCACCGATTTCGCCACGCCGAGAAAGTTGTGGAAGAGTTTGCGCTTGACCCAGCCGGCGTCTTCCATCCGGATCATGACCTGGGTCAGGATGTTTTCGAAGATCCGCGGCGGCGCGAAAAAATAGGTGGGCCCGAGCTCACGCAGGTCGGCGATCACCGTCGCCTGCGATTCCGGGCAGGAGGCGCAAAAGCCGGCGCAATAGGCTTGGGCGTAAGAGAAAATGTGCTCGCCGATCCACGCCATGGGCAGATAGGCGAGAACCTCCTCGCGCTCGGTCAACCCCTCGAAGGCAATCGCGTGTCGCGCGGTCGTGATGATGTTGTCGAATGTCAGAACGACACCTTTGGGCCTGCCGGTCGTCCCCGACGTGTAGAGGATGATCGCCGTATCGCTGCCAGCTCCCTCGGCGATTTCGTTACGGAAGAACCCGGGATTAGCGCGGGCGAATTCGCGGCCGCGCTTCTGCACCCTCGCATAATCGTGCAGAAAGGGCTGGTCGTAGTGCCGCATGCCGCGCGGGTCGGAAAAGATGATCTCTTCAAGGCGCGGGCAGCGCTCCTTGATTGCCAGCAGCTTGTCGACCTGTTCCTGGTCCTCGGCAATGGCGAAACGCACCTCGGCGTGATCGAGGACAAAGGCCATCTCCTCGGCGATCGAGTCCTGGTAGACCGGTACCGGCACACCGCCCAGAGCCTGGGTCGCGGCGATTGCCCAATAAAGCCTCGGCCGGTTGTCGCCGATGATGGCGAGCTTGTCGCCGCGACGGACCCCCATCGCCGCAAGACCGCAGGCAAGCGCTTCGACCTCGGCGGCGACCTGCGCCCAGGTCCAGGTCTGCCAGATACCATAATCCTTCTCGCGGTTGGCCGGCCGGTCCGGCCGCACCCGCGCGTGCTCAAGCAAGAGCTTGGGGAAAGTATCCGGCTCGCCCAGTGTCATCGATGCTCTCCGAGCGCTTTGGCCTCCCTGCGCCCGCGGCGTGTACGTAGCCGGCCCGGCTCTACCGGTCAAGCGTACCTGCTGCGAGATGAAACCGGCTATTTCCGCTTTCTAGTTCTAGTATCCCAAAGCGACATCCACCTGCTGCAAGAGCCCGCCGCCGGCTTCGATGCTGCGAATGTTTTGACCATCTCAGTTGCAAGCTGCAAAACCGTTGGTCGCCGGGCGACATGGGGCATCACAGTAACTTTGGGGTGGTTCCATAGCGGACTTTGCGGCGACAAGGGTTCCGGCCAGAGTGCGTCCAAAGCGGCATAAGACAACTGTCCGGTATCGAGTGCGCGGATCAGATCGGCTTCCACCACATGCTTGCCGCGCCCGACATTCACCAGCATCGCCCCTTTGGGCATCATCGCGAATGTGCGCGTGCAAAATATGCCCTCGGTTTCCCGCGTCAGCGGCAACAGGCAGACGGCGATGTCGGTGTGGCTGAGAAAGGGTTCGAGCTCGCCGCGTCCATGAAAAATCGGAATCTCGGCATTGGTCCTTGGCGTGCGAACCCAGGCCGAGACCGGAAAGCCGAGCGATTTCAGCACCAGCGCCGGCGGCTTCGCCATCATGCCGTAGCCGAGAAACCCGACACGCCGTTCCTCCGGCCGGACAATTCTGGTCCGGCGCCACTCGCGCCTGGCCTGCGCCGCCTGATAGGCCGGCATGTCACGATGCAACCGAAGCAC
>JAFAHH010000737.1 GCA_019237355.1 Acetobacteraceae bacterium
ATCACCCGCTCATACTCAGGGAAGGTCCCGTCGATGAGCTTGCTCGTTAACGTCACCGGCCCAGCCTGAAACTGAATGCGCGTGTCGGACAGGGCGATTTCCACGAGGTCATTCGATTCATCAATCAGCTTACGCAGCTCGGTTACCGTCTTGCGGGGAATTATCACCCCAGGCATGGAACCAGCACCCGGCGGAAGCTCCTCCTCCACCCGGGCAAGCCGATGCCCATCGGTCGCAACCGCGCGCAGCACACGCCGCTCCTCGCTTTCAGCAACATGCATGTAAATGCCGTTCAAATAATACCGCGTCTCCTCCGTGCTGATGGCGAACCGGGTCCGGTCGATCAGCTCGCGCAGCACTTTGGCTTGCAAGCTGAACCGATGCGGAAGCGTACCGGCCGTCATGCTCGGGAAATCTTCCGTTGGTAGCACGACGAGGCTGGTATGATAGCGGCCAGCGCGCAGCCCAAGCTGCTCGTCAGCATCCGGATAATCCAGCTCCACAAGCGCGCCATCGGGCAGCTTGCGAACGATCTCATAAAGCGTCGCTGCAGGCGCGGTGCAGGCGCCATTTCGGCTCACCGTGGCAGGCGCCTCCTCAATGATGGCGATCTCCATGTCCGTAGCGGTGAGCGTAAGCTTCTCGCCCCGGACCGTCAGCATCACATTGGCCAGAATGGGGATGGTGTTGCGCTTTTCCACAACGCTTTGCACATGCGCAAGCGCCTTGAGCAAAGCAGCCCGTTCGGCCTGTAGCTTCATGTTCCTATCCCCAACCGGACGAGCCGGCCCATGGCCGAATCCATATCCTTGGGGCCATGTTAGCAATTGGCCCAACGGGGCGCAAAGTGCGGTTTAGGATTCCAGCATCCGGCGTAACAATTCGACGTCTTCGGCGAAACCGGCGTCGCGCTCGATCAACTCCGCGACCCGGGCAACCGCGTGCATCACCGTTGTATGGTCGCGGTTACCGAACCGGCGGCCGATTTCGGGAAGGGACCGGCTGGTCAGTTGCTTGGCAAGATACATCGCAACCTGGCGGGGGCGCGCCACCGCGCGGGCACGGCGGGCAGAAGACATATCGCTAACCCGGATATGCCAATGCTCGGCCACCTTGCGCTGAATCTCCTCAATTGTTATACGCCGGTCATGTGCCTTGAGGATGTCGTGCAGCACTTCCTGGGTTGATTCCAGCGTGATCGGCCGGCCAAACAGGTTGGCATGTGCAATTAGCCGATTAAGCGCGCCTTCCAGCTCGCGCACATTCGTTGTGATTTTGTGCGCGAGGAACTCGAGCACCTTGTGCGGCACCTCCATATGGGCTCGGTCCGCCTTTGCCTGCAGGATGGAAATGCGCAGCTCAAAAGTCGTTGCGTGCAGGTCGGCAACCATACCGCAGCCAAGGCGGGTTCGCAGCCGGTCTTCCAGCCCAGAGAGGTCGGATGGAGATTTATCGGCCGAAACAACGATTTGCTTGCCAGCATCCACTAGCGCGTTAAAAGTATGAAAGAACTCTTCCTGGGTATTGTCTTTGCCGATGAGAAATTGCAAATCATCCACCATCAGAACATCGACGCTGCGCAGATGCTCCTTGAACTCCATGGTGGATTGGCTGCGAATGGCGGCAATGAAGCGATACATGAATTTTTCGGCTGACATGTAAGCAACCGACGTGCGCCCGCAAGCCGGATCGCGGTCGGGAGCGCCGGCCAGCTCCCATGCGACCGCGTGCATTAAATGGGTCTTGCCGAGTCCAACGCCACCGTATAGGAAGAGCGGGTTGAAGGCCGGGCTCGCCGGGCATTCCGCAACCCGTCGCGCACATGCGTAGGCAAACTCATTGGGCTTGCCAACCACGAAGTTTTCGAACGTGAAACGCGGGTCCAGCGCCGCCGACATATCCGGCCGCGCATCGGCGATTCGCTCATCCGGCCTCGCGAGTTTCCCTTCCTGACGAGCGGCTGTAGCGGGATTCACCAGCGTACTCAGCGCATCAGTTGGATCAGGGGCGCCACACCCTTCGGCATCCACCCTTATCTCAACGCGCCGAATACGACAGTCTTCGCTGTGCCAAAGCGCGTTCAGCCGGTCCCCGTAATGTCCTCGCACCCAGTCGCGCAGGAAACGAGTAGGCAGAGTGAGCGTTACCTCCTCGCCGTCAACCCCAGCAAGGCACATCTGGCGGAGCCAGGTGCGGTACTCCACGTCGCCCACCTCGCTTTGCAGTCGTCCCCGCACGCGCGCCCATCGCGCGTTGAGCTGCAGAGCATCTGGTGTGGAACAATCATCCACCGGATACACGTGATGCTTGAGGTCGTCGTCATCCGACGTCACATTCCTGCCCCATTCTAGCAACCCGCATTCAAAGAATACGCGCCGCTGGCCCCCCCGATTATCGTGTGCCCTTAGCAGGCTATTCTGGGCCGCCTTCGCCTACAAGCGCCCAGTCAGTAACCATTACGACGGCTGGTGATCAGAGGCAACAGAAATGTAATTTTCATTGAGAAAAAGAAAGGAAACAAGGAACAAACACTTGCAACGACTTTGGCATCACAAGTGCCCTTCGTCCGCCAATGCAAAAGATCCTTGTACCAACCCGGCCGTAAGCCCCGCAACCGCTGAGCGTCAACCTTTAAAGCAAAGCCCAACGGTTCAGACGGGGTTCGTCTCGACTAGCCCCCTAATCCGGGCAGATAGCCGGGATAGCTTGCGACCAACGGTGTTCTTGTGCACGACGCCCTTGCCCGCCGCACGCTGCATCTCCGGCTGCGCAGCCTGCAGCGCTACCTCAGCTTCCGCCCGGCTGCCGCGTGCAATCGCCGCCTCCACCTTCTTTACGAATGTACGCATGCGCGACTTCCGCGCGTGATTGCGTTGCGTGCGGCGTGCAATCTGCCTGATGCGCTTCCGCGCAGATGCTGTATTAGCCATGACTTGCCTTCGTGAACTTAAGCTCTAGGTCTGCTTCCCGTTTGCTTCACGGACCCCACTGCAGACCGCCAAGCGGCCCTTGTATGCAGCGCGACCCGGTAAGTCAAGCGACGCGTGCGGCAGTGCGGCAAAGCACTCCAATAGCGGCATACAAAAGTAAACCCGCAACCGCAGGGAAGTGATCGTGCCGCCGCCTCACACGGCCATTCTCGGCTAAGCACTATGAAACACAGCCTGACGCTTTTCAACAAAAGCTAACATACCTTCGCGCTGATCAGGCGTGCCGAATAATGATAAGAACAAAGCCCGCTCGTATCGAACCCCCTCCGAAAGGGTGGTTTCAAACGCGCGGTTCACCGCCTGTTTCGCCATCGCGACCGCAACGGGCGATAAAGAGGCAATCTTCTCACCGATCTTGAGCGCCTCGGCCAATAACTGGTCAGCAGCAACCACCCGCGAAACGAGATTAGCCCGCTCGGCTTCCGCCGCATCCATCATGCGCGCGGTTAAAACCAGATCCATTCCCTTGTACTTCCCGACAGCGCGCGGCAAGCGCTGCGTGCCCCCGGCGCCCGGAATCACCCCTAAATTGATCTCAGGCTGCCCAAACCGCGCGGTATCAGCCGCAACAATGATGTCGCACATCATTGCTAACTCGCAACCGCCGCCCAGTGCAAATCCCGCCACCGCGGCAATTACCGGCTTTTTCACCCGCAACACGGTCTCCCACCTCGTGCCGATGAAGTCCTGCTGATAGGCCTCTGGGTAGGTCCGGTTCTGCATCTCCTTGATGTCAGCACCCGCCGCAAAGGCCTTGTCCGAGCCTGTTATAACAATCGCTGCAATCTCAACATCGGCGTCGAATGCCAGAAGCTGTTCCCCCAGTTCCTGCATCAATGCATCGCAAAGCGCGTTCAGTGCCTGGGGACGATACAGCCGGATCAGGCCGACTCTGCCGTGCCGCTCCACCTGAATGTTTTGATAGTCCATGCAATCCCCTTTCTATCGTTGTAGGCGCGGGCAGTGGAACGTGCTACGACCCGATTGCACCGTGCGGCGGACGCCAGCACAACCCGGCGGTCCGGGGCAGAGCTCGCAGGGCAGGCCCTCCCGCCCGTAAACCTTCCAGGCATGTTGGAAATAGCCAAGCTCGCCGCTCGGCTGCACGTAGTCGCGCAAGCTTGATCCGCCGGAGGCAATCGCTTCGGTCAGTGTCGCATCGATCGCGGATACCAAACGGCCCGCCCTCACGCCTCGCACGGTATGGGCGAGCCGCTTTGGGCTGATCCCGGCCCGAAACAACGCCTCGCAAGCGTAAATATTTCCCAGCCCGGCGACCACACGCTGGTCGAGCAGCGCCGCCTTGATCGAGGTCCGCTTGCTGGCCAACGCCGCCGATAACCGGTCGGGCGTGAACGCGGGCCCAAGCGGCTCCGGACCAAGCCCGGCCAGCAGCGGGTGCACATGCTCTTCGGAGGTTGCGATCAGGTCTGCCATTCCAAACCGGCGCGGATCAACGAACCCGACCCGCCATCCTTCCTCCGTCTCGAGCGTGAGATGCTCATGCGCCGAAGCCGGACTCGAACCGCCTCGCGTAAAAACCATCCGGCCCGACATGCCGAGATGCAATAACAGCGTATCGCCGCTGCCGAGTCGCATTAGGATGTATTTCCCCCGGCGCCGGAACCCAAGCACCCGTGTGTCGGTGAGCCGCTCCGCCATTCCCGGTGGAAGCGCCCAGCGGAGATCCGGCCGGTTCACCTGTGCCCGCGCGATCACCCGCCCTTCAAGGCGCGCCTGCAACCCGCGCATCACGGTCTCGACTTCCGGGAGTTCTGGCATTTCGCCAGGCACGCTATACAGCCTGCGCGATGACCGACAACCCCACCGATTTCGGATTCCGCACCGTCCCGCGCGAGGCCAAGAAGCCGATGGTACGGGCCGTATTCGATAGCGTCGCCCGACGGTACGATCTGATGAATGACCTGATGTCACTTGGCATTCACCGCGTCTGGAAGCGAATCCTCGCGACAGCGCTCGATCCCCGGCCGGGCAAACACCTCCTCGACCTGGCCGGCGGTACCGGGGATATCTGCCTGCGCTGGCTGGACGCGGGCGGCGGGCCGGCAATCCTCTCCGACATCAATCTGTCAATGCTCGGAATTGGACGAGACCGGGCTTTGGCGCGCGGCTACGCGGCCCGCCTCGCCTTTCTGGTCGCCGATGCGGAACGATTGCCGCTTCCCGACCGGGTGACGGATACCGTCTCGATCGCATTTGGCCTCCGCAACTGCACCGATAAAGACGCGGTACTCCGGGAAGCAAGGCGGATCCTGCGCCCGGGTGGGCACTTTTGCTGCCTCGAATTCAGCCGATTTCACGTGGCGGTATTAGAGCCCATCTACGAGGCATGGTCGTTTCGAGTCTTGCCCCGTCTGGGTCAGCTCGTGGCTCGCGACGCTCAAAGCTATGAATACCTGGCCGAAAGCATCCGCGTATTCCCGGACCAGGAGGAACTGGCCGATATGATGCGCCGCGCCGGATTTGCGCGTGTTTCATTTCGCGACCTATCCGGCGGGATCGCCGCGATTCACCAAGGATGGCGGTTGTGACCGGTAGTAGCGTCGCAGGCAAGCGCATCCTACTCATAGTAGCGGGTGGGATTGCTGCCTACAAAACGCTCGAGCTGATTCGCCTGCTACGCGCCCAAGGCTGTGCAGTAACCTGCGTGCTCACCCCCTCTGGCGCCCAATTTGTGACCCCGCTTTCGCTTCAGGCGCTCAGCGAGGACAAAGTCTATTCCGATCTGTTTTCGCTCACGGACGAGAGCGAAATGGGGCACATCCAGCTCTCCCGGAGCGCCGATTTGCTGGTGGTTGCCCCGGCGTCAGCCGATATTCTCGCACGAATGGCCGCCGGACTTGCCAGCGATCTTGCCTCCACGGTTCTGCTTGCGACCGATAAGCCTGTGCTCGTCGCTCCTGCGATGAACGTCCGGATGTGGCTGCACCCGGCAACCCAAGCCAACATGGCGCTGCTCGCCCAGCGCGGCGTCTCGGTAGTCGGACCGGATGAGGGGGCCATGGCATGCAATGAATACGGCCGTGGCAGAATGGCTGAGCCTCCAGCAATCCTGGCCGCCATCCAAGAGCAGCTCGGCCAGGCCCGGCCGCTGGCGGGCCGTCATGCGGTTGTAACGAGCGGCCCCACCTACGAGCCCATTGACCCGGTCCGATACATCGCCAATCGCAGCAGCGGGCGCCAGGGCCACGCCATTGCTGGGGGGCTTGCAGCCTTGGGAGCGCGGGTAACTCTAGTAAGCGGCCCGGTTTCTATCCCAGCGCCGCCGGGGGTCGATTTGGTTCCGATAGAAACGGCCGAGCAGATGCTGCGGGCTTGCATGCAATCCTTGCCGGCGGATGTGGCGGTGTTCGCCGCCGCCGTGGCCGACTGGCGCGTCGCCCACGCGGCCCGCGGCAAGCTGAAAAAGACGGATGCCGGCACGCCGCAGCTGGAGCTCGTGCAAAACCCCGATATCCTGGCCTCGGTCGCGGCCCTGAAGCAAAACCGGCCGGCTCTAGTTATCGGTTTTGCCGCGGAAACCGGCGACGTCCTCCAAAATGCGGCCGACAAGCTGGCGCGAAAAGGGTGTGACTGGATCGTTGCGAACGATGTCTCACCCGAGACGGGCATCATGGGGGGCGAAGAGAATGCGGTGCACCTGGTAACCCGCGACGGAGCCGAGACCTGGCCTCGCATGGATAAGCGAGCGGTCGCCCGCCGCCTAGCTTCCAGAATCGCCGTGGTGCTGGGGACACCGGCGACAGAAACATCGCCCCTGCGGGGTCCTGGGTAGATCTGCGGCATAAAACAACTCGCGCTTGCTAATGATCCGCGTCCTATTATATTGGATCGAGCCGTTCGCGGACGCGATGTTTCTATGCTCGACACCAAAGCTCGCTCCAGAAATGCCGGAGAACCGGCGGTTCAAGCAAAGTCTATGTCTGCACTGCGAATTGCGGTGCTAATTCCGTGCCTTAATGAAGAAGCAGCCATCCCGAAGGTAGTGAAGGATTTCCGCGAAGCGCTACCGAGCGCAAATATTTTTGTGTTTGATAATAACTCCCAAGACGGCACCGCAGCAGTAGCCAGGGCCGCCGGTGCAATCGTCCGTGCGGAGCGGCTGCCGGGAAAGGGCAATGTTATCCGGCGGATGTTCGCCGATATCGAGGCCGACGTCTATGTGCTAGTGGACGGTGACGATACCTATGATGCAGCCGCGGCGCCGCGCATGGTGCGCCTCTTGCTAAACGAACGGCTCGACATGGTTAATGGGGCGCGGGTGACCGCAATGGAAAGGGCGTTCCGGCGCGGCCATCGGCTTGGCAACGCTCTCCTCACCGGCATTGTCCGTAAAATATTCGGCAATCGCGTTTCGGATATGCTCTCTGGCTATCGGGCTTTCTCTCGGCGCTTTGTCAAATCATTTCCG
>JAFAHH010000763.1 GCA_019237355.1 Acetobacteraceae bacterium
CAGGAAGGCCAAGGTTATTGAAGCCCCAAGAATCCGCCTTATACTGACGGTAGCCTGGTAGGTCGATGAAGCGGAACTCGGTTGTGACCGCAAGGCCGGGCACTTGTGGGATCGGGAACGCCGCCCCGACTATTGCCTGGGCAGCAAAGCTGAGCTGTGTGTTCTTGGCCCCAAGACTCACAAGTTCTGGAGTTCCAGTTCCCAGTAGGAACTGGACCGGTAGCGTCTTTCGGTTCACGAACAGGGCCCGCCAGTTCGAGAACTGTGCGCCAATGCCAGCGCCGACGTAGGGATACATCCACGGCAGCCCCACATCGAAGTCCCAAATTCCATTCACAAAAAAGCCATATTTTTGCTCCTGGCCGCTAGCGCTGAAAAGCCCGGTGCTGGCGTTGCTGGAGGTAACGCGGGGTAGGATGCTGACACTACTGAACGGGTTATACATGTAATTGCCCTCGATCTCGAACCGGGGGCCGCCATACGGGCTGATTTTGCCCAAACCATAGCCGACGCTGACTTCGCCGGAGAACCCGGCCCCCATGCCGAGGCTGCCGTTGTTTCGGATCCCCAGCGGGTTCAGGCCCGTAAGCCCTCCCGTGAGCGCCGCGAGCGGGATCAGGCCGTCGGGCGTTACGGGAAATGCGCCCGGAATCGACACCGACTTAAGGGTTTGATCAGACATAATGTTACCGCCAGCACCCGCCCCAATGTAAAGCCCGGGAAGGGGCTGGGCGTGCACGGCAACCGGAATAGCCGGCAGAGTTAGCATTGTTGCCGCGAGGAGAGCGTTCCGGAGCCTCATGATCTCTTTTCCTGTCTTGGTTCTTGCGCGAGCGCCGGGCAGGCGACGAATGAGGAAAAACTAAAGCCTTGGTCGCCCTTGTTGCAACGGGGCTGTTGCGTGACTATGCGGATTCGGCAAGAAGTGTTGCCGAGTCGACGCAGCGGTTTGCGGGCCGATTAAGCCAGAACGCGCAGGCATCGGGCTGTGACGAAGGGGTGGGAGCCCGCTTCAGGGTAGCCGAGGGCAATTCCCCAAAAAGTGACCGGTACTGCGCTGCGAACCGGCCAAACTCCCAAAACCCGTAATGGGTGGCAATGTCAGTGACACTTGTGTCGGCTGGATTGGATGAGCACAGCGCCTGCCGGGCCAAGTGAAAACGTCGCAGTCGCAGATAGCGCCCGGGGCTCATTCCTAGGAACTCCTGGCAGCAAAGTTGCAGGGTCCGCTGCGGCACGCCAATCGTATGACACAATTCTTGCATATTCAAAGCCATATCTGGGTTATCTTCAAAGAAATGCGTAAACCGGTCCATAATGACCTTATGGCTGAAACGCCGGAAAGCGTTTTCCAGGCGGGTGCTTGAAAGCAGGCACGCTGTGATTGCCTCCGCCAAGCTTCGGCCCAACGCACGCGCCATCTGCGGCTGCGCGAACAGGTCTGGCGATTGGGCGGCCATGCGGTTCGCCCGGTCATTAAGGATCTTGAGCTGATTGAGAGTACCTTCCGACGGCTGGAGAATCCGGCAGCTATAGGGCGCCGGAGTAATCGACGCGAAGAACCGGCTGCTCAGGCCGGGCAGATCTTTTTGTGCGATCGACACCGCGGCCCAGTGTGTTGGACCATTTGTCCTGACGTAACACTCCGCGCCGGGACCGCGGATAACAATCGTACCTTCGCCGATTTGGGCGCCATCCCAGATGAGCGGCGGCCCCGCTTTGGTCCGGAATAGGACGGAAATATAGTCCCATGCCTGCGCGATCCGGAAAGTGCGGCGCAGATTGGTGCCCGCGGATTGCATGGTGGTTCCGCCGAGATCGAGAATGGTAAGGCTGGCTCGAAAATCGGCCGGCTCCACGTTTAGGAGCTGGATTTCGGCGCCGCGGATTGCGACATGGAATTCATCCGGATCGGTAAAGTTCTCGGTAGTACTGCTGGGCATCGTAGAGGTCCTCACGTCCCGCCTTCACAGCTCTGACACATTTCCCGTCGAGGCATCTAGAAATTCTGCAAAGCGCGAAGCATTTCGCTCCAAATTCGGCGTGCACTCCCGTTTAATCGGTACCAGTGTTATTAGTGATGCGCCGATATGTTACTCACATCCGCGGAAAACTGGCGCTTGACGATGCTCGCCAATCAGTTGACATTTCCGGACAGGATCTGTTGAATTCGCTTACGCGCGGCGGTCGGGTTGTTGGGGAAATGGTCGCGGTCGGCACCATTCGTATCGGTGGGGCAATCGGCCTCCCTGCCGTCCTTCGCGACCTCGGATTCAACCCTGAAAAGGTCATTTCCGAAGCCGGACTGCCAGCCAGCCTTTTCGATGACCCCGAAAACATTGTGCCCTTCGCGGCACTCGGGCACTTGATCCGGCATTGCATTGACACCACGCAGTGCGCGCATTTCGGGCTACTGGCCGGACAAAAGGGAAGTCTCTCATCCCTGGGAAAGATCGGTTTTCTGGCCCAGAATTCGCCCGACGTCGGCTCCGCACTGACCAGCATCGCCACCTATCTGCATCATCACGACCGCGGTGCGGTTGCAACGATGTGTGTCGAAGGTGATCTCACGAAGCTAGGTTACGCAATCTACCACCCAGAGGTTGAGTGCGCTGATCAGATCGCCGATGGCGCCTTGGCCACCGGTTGCCGGATCATGCGTGGCCTATGCGAACCAGAGTGGAACCCGGCCGAGGTGACCTTTACGCATCGCAAGCCCGCTGAGCTCCGGCCCTACCAACAGTTCTTCCGTGCGCCGGTGCGCTTCGATGCCGAGGAGAACGTACTGTTGTTCGCAACCGACTGGCTGAGCAGGCCCGTGATTGGGGCCGAACCAGAATTGCGGCGGCTCCTCATGAAGGAGATCGAGCGCGAGCAGGCCGATACGCACCGGGAATTTAGTGACGATGTCCGCCGCGTGCTGCGTTCCACAATTGGCAGCGGCCATTACTCGGCCAGCCATATGGGCAATATTTTCGGCATGAATGAGCGCACGCTGAACCGGCGGCTCGCGGCTGAAGGTACTACTTTCAAAAAACTGTCCGATGAAGTCTACCATGAGGTCGCCCGGCAGTTGCTGGCCGATAGCGATATCCCACTCAGCCAAATTGCTGCGATGCTGGATTTTTCAGAAGCGAGCGCTTTTACGCGGGCTTTCAGGCGTTGGTCTGGCATCTCCCCCGCTGACTGGCGCGCGAAGCATGCCAGACCACGCGCGGACCCAGGGTCGGCAGGTAAGAGCGCGTGCTGACAGCCCGGCTTGGGGCGGCTTACAGCGATTTCTTGCCAAATCTGCATAGCCGAGCCATGGGATTTTCGTAATCATTATTTGTTTGCCCCATCCTCGCGGGGGAAAGAGCCGGTTGTGGAGGCAGATAAAGAGAGGAGTTCCTGAATGACCCCTCCTTCTCAATGGCTGGGCGTGCTTTGTGCCTGGAACGCGTAGCCCTTGCGGGCTACCGGGTTCCAACCTTCAGCGTCCCATCCGAGGCGATTGCCGGCTATAAAGCCCCCAGCAGGATTATCAGACCGAGAGCGGTCAACGGACGTCCAATGAAAAACATCCTTGCCGGACCGGTTATCGGGCTGAACGCGCAATTCGAAATCCGGCAGGGAGTAGCTTTTAAAGGAGGACGACATGCCGAAACGAAATATAGCGTTCGTTGTGAGGCAAAGGACCTTGAATGGTGCCGGGATTAAGCCCGTATCGGCTTGGCTGCGCGCGACAGCAGCCGCGGCGTTGATTTCGGCCGCCGCCTGTTCGAGCCAGGGTGGCGGACCTCAGGCGGGCGTCAGCGGCCCGCCGGACGGCACGGTGGAAATGACCCAGGTCCAGGCTGCCTTTATCGGCAGCGGCGGCGGCGGTAACGGGGTTCTGTATTTCCATGGGCGCAGTTACCCGTTCCAGGTTGCTGGCCTGGGCATCGGCGGAATCGGGGCCTCGACGATCCAAGCGACCGGCGAAGTTTATGGGCTGCAGAATGTCTCCCAGTTCCCCGGAGCGTATGCCCAAGGCCGCTACGGTTTCGCGCTTGGCAGGCAAAGTGCTGGCGATTTGTGGCTGAAGAACGACAATGGCGTGACGATGCATTTGCATGCCAAGCGCGAAGGCTTGATGCTAAGCTTGGGCGGCGACGCGGTGGTGATCAGGATGTCGCCCTCGGCAGCCGGCACCTAATTCCCTCGTTTATCGCAAGCTGGGGGTCAACCTCCCGATCAGAGAAGGCCTCGCCTTTGCCGGCCACGCGGTCACTGCGGCGCTGGAAAGCAGTTGCGGTAGCTTGCCTTCGCCAAGCGCCTCGCCG
>JAFAHH010000858.1 GCA_019237355.1 Acetobacteraceae bacterium
GCTTTACGCCCGTGCCCGGCGACCTTTGGCGCAGTGCGTTCTCGAAGAGATTGATGGGAATTTGGGCTAGCAGTTCCCTATCGTGCGCCCACCAGCAGCGCTGCGCCAACTGCCGAGGCAGACCCGCCCAGGACAGCCTCCTCAGCATCGTGAAGGCGGCCGAGGTCATGTCCCACCGCAACCATAATGCCGCCCGGCATTGCGGCATCGCCGCGAAAGGAACTCCCGGGCCGCCGCGGGGGAGGACGCACCGATCCCCGTATCATAACTATCGATGCGAGGCCCACATGAAGGCAGGATACGCCGCAAGATCGTGGCCGGAAGTTACCTGGGGTGTGCTCGCTTCGCAGGTGGCCGGCGCCGGGAGCCTGTATATGAGTACCCCGCGCCCTTATCGCGAAGCGGACGATGACGAGCTCGTCTCCTGGTCGGCCGCCGGCGACAGGCGCGCTTTTGACGAGATCGTCACCCGTCACGGCCCATTCGCCTGGCGTGTGGCATCTCGCATTGTCCCCGACCGGCTCGCCGCCGAGGATATCGTGCAAGAGGCCATGGTACGGGCCTGGCACCAGGCCGGCCATTTCGATCCAGCGCGGGCCCGGTTCCGCACTTGGCTCTACCGCATTCTGGTCAATTTGTGCGTGGACCAGCGCCGCCGGGTGCAGCTAGAGCCGGTAACAGAGGGGTTCGATGCCGCCGACCCTTCACCGGGTGCCGAGGAGGTTCTCGCGGCCAGCGAGCGTGATGTTGCGCTCGCGGCGGCGCTTCGCGAGCTGCCTGCCCGGCAGCGTGCGGCGATGGCTCTGGTCTACGATGAAGGCCTGTCCGGAACCGAGGCGGCCCGCGTCCTTGGCGTCTCAGCTAAGGCGCTCGAGCGGCTCCTAGCGCGGGCCCGGGCTACACTGCGCGAGCGGATACAGGCCGAACACAGTCGAGAGGATCTCTGACGATGTTGACGCTGCGGCGGTTCATGGCCCTGGCGGATAGTTTTGGAGCGGACCTCCAGCGCTGGCCCGCGGAAAGCCAGAAGGAGGCTCGGGCGCTGCTTGAGTCGTCGGCGGACGCGCGCGCGGTGCTCGCGCAGGCTCGGCGGCTCGATGAGGCGATCGGCGCGGCGCACCGCCTCGAGGAGGCCGCGCTCTGGCTACCCGGCGAGCCGGATGCGGCGCTGGCGCGGCTGCGATCGGGTGTCGCCGCCCGGATTGCGCCGGCGACGCCGGGTCGGCCGCGGTCCGTGCGCGGTCAGCTCGGCTGGGCGTTCTCGGGTGGCAGCGGCCTGCTCGCGGGGCCCCTCGGATGGGCCACCGCCAGCGGGTTCGCCATCGCGGCGGGGCTTCTGATCGGCTCCCTCTCCGGTACCCCTCCCGCTTCGGACGGTCTGCTCACGCTGTTCCAGACGGGGATGCAATTCTTTGCGGGCTGACACAGAAAACATGGCACAGATACGAGCGCGCCCCCCCGGATGGCGCCGGATCGCCCTGCCGGCCTCGCTCGTCCTCAACCTCTTTCTAATCGCGCTGATCCTCGGCCACGTTTTGCTGGGCAGGACGGGTGCCCAAGCCAGTCCAAACCCGGTGACGCGCATACTGGGGAATATCGAGCCCAAGCTGCCCCCGCGCGACGCCGCCGTGTTCAGACAAGTTATTCAGGATGACGCGCCACGCTACGCCGATGCCGCCCAACGGGTGGTGGAAGCGCGGCGCCGGCTCGAGCAGCAGATCATCGCGGAACCCTTCGACCCGGCCGCTGTGCGCCAAGCGATGGTGGCAATGCGCATGGGTTTGAACCAGTTTTCCGAGGCGTTCAACGGCCCGTTGGTAGATGCTTTGGCGAAGGTGTCGCCGGAGGGCCGGCGCAAGCTGGTAGCGGCAAAGCAGGCGGAACACGGCGAGTCCGCACCGCACTGAGGCCTCATAATCCTGAGAGGCCGGTCGTTAGGGGCTCCAGCTCTTATTGGCCGTGAAGATAAGCACCGGGTAACCATTTCATAGCGAGCGCGAAAGATTTTCCATCATTACGGCCGAAGCGGGTTGCGTTTCGCGCAGTGCAGATCCCACGGCCGCACGTATCAGCATTAACTCGATGTGAAGAAATGTCGCATTGGCGGGGGCAATTCCCAAATGCCTCGTATCACGCTCAGCAGAGCTCGGGAGATTTTCAATGTATCAAGAGATCCAGACAGGGCCTCTGAGCAACGCTCTCTACACTCGCCAATTGCACCATCGAACGAAGAAGGTATTGCAATGGCTCGTCGGGCAGGCCGAGGCAAGGGAGCTGCGCACAGCGGCGGCAGGCGCTGCATTAGCGGACGAGGTACAGCGCCGCATCACCCTGTCTGCCCAAATCTCGGAGGCACTGTTTGATCGATCCCTCGCAAGCGGCTCGATGGAGGAACGTCTGGAATGGCTCACCGAGGCGACCGTGGCGTTGCTGAGCGATTGCGTGCAGACCATTCGGACTGAGGTGGCATTTGAGGGACAGTGTCCGCGGCCACTCATCCCAGTGGTGCTTCAGGTTGCCCACGAAATGGTGAGCAACGCAGTCAAGCATGGAATGCGCATGCGCCTGATCGGGCGCATATTCGTTTCGTTGCGTACGTCCAAAGACGGCAGCATCAGCTTGAAGGTCTGCGATGATGGCTGGGGGCCAGGGGCCGGGCGGACTGGCGAAGGCCATTCAATCATGTCCGAGCTGGCTGGGGGTTTCGGCGGCTCTGTGTCTCTGACACGGAACGCTGGCTGGACGGTGGCGACGATGTCGATCCCAAGCCTGCCTCTTCGTAAGAAAGAGTATGGTTTCTCTCGGACACAGAGAACACGATGAGCAAGCGAGGGAATCTACGGGCCACTGCGTCGCATCAGAACGGAGCGCAGCCGCGGCCCAGCGTGCGCACTTGGTGGCGGCGCCGGAAATTAGGGCGGTACGGCGGGCTGGCGCTCGGTGCGGCGGCGATCGCCGCGGTGGCGATCGGTCGATCGACGGCTCAGCCCTCCGGGCCGGCACAGCCGGGTGGGGAGGCTCAGGCGAGCCAGGCCGTGCCGGTGCAAGCAGGCCGGGCCGTGCGCCGGGACGTGCCCATTTTCATCGAGGGGTTGGGGACGGTCCAAGCGTTCCAGTCCGTCCTCGTGCGCGCAGAGGTGAGCGGCTATCTTCAGAGCATTAACTTCACCGAGGGACAGATGGTAAAACCGGGCGAAGTACTGGCCGAGATCGATCCGCGGCCCTACGCCGCGGCGCTGGCCCAGGCCCAGGCGCACCGGGCGGCCGATCAGGCAACGCTCGTGAACGACCAGGTCAACCTCGCCCGCGATACGAATCTGGTAAAAAATTCTGACGTTTCGCAACAGCAGGTGGACAATGATGCGGCGGCCGTACGCACGATGCAGGCCAATGTGCAGGCGGACGAAGCAAATATCGCCAGTGCGGCGCTCAATCTGAGCTTCTGCCGCATTACCTCGCCGATCGAGGGCGTCGTTGGGCTACGCCTGGCCGATCTCGGTAACTTCATCCAGTCCGGATCGACGCAGATCGTAACGATCAACCAGATCCACCCGATCTCCGTCGTTTTCACGCTCCCTCAAGGGCAACTGCCGGCAGTGCGCAACGCGCTCGCGGCAGGGAAGCCGCAAGTGATCGCTTACTCGCAGGACAACAAGACCAGGCTCGATACCGGCACCTTACTGACCCCGAACAACCAGATCGATACGAGCACAGGCACGGTCTCGCTGAAGGCAACCTTTCCCAATCCCAAGGACACGCTCTGGCCGGGTCAGTTCGTAACGGCGCATCTGCAGATCGGCGAGGACCACAACGTGGTGACGGTACCGAATGGTGCGATCCAGCACGGGCCCGATGGTCTGTTTGTCTTTGTGGTGGAGCCGGATTTAACCGTCGCGCACCAGGACATTACCGTGAGTTACCAGAACGACCAGGTGGCGGTGGTGAGCACGGGGCTGAACGGCGGGGAGGAGGTGGTAACGGGCGGGCAATCCCGTCTGCAGAACGGAACGGGCGTGCAAATACGCGAGGAGCAGCCTGCTGGCTGAATCCCCCATGAGCATCTCGACCCCGTTCATCAAGCGGCCGATCGCCACCTCGTTGGTTATGGCTGCAATCTTTCTCGTGGGCCTGGCAGCCTATCCGTTTCTGCCGGTTGCGCCGCTGCCGCAGGTAGACTTCCCGACCCTTACGGTCACCGCGCAATATCCCGGCGCCAGTCCCGACATAATGGCGTCAAGCGTGGCCCAGCCGCTCGAGACGCAGTTCGCGCAAATCCCCGGGCTCGCGCAGATGACTTCGATGAACGTGCTTGGGACAAGCACGATCACGCTGCAATTCGATCTAAGCCGCAGTATCGACACCGCCGAGAGCGACGTGCTGGCGGCGATCAATGCGGCGCAAGGGCAGTTGCCCAAGAACCTGCCTAGCCAGCCCACTATTCGCAAAATCAATCCGGCGGATTCACCCATCCTTATTCTCGCCGTGCAATCGGACGAGATGCCGCTGACTGCCGTTGACGATTACGCGGAAAACATTCTCGCGCAGCGGATCTCACAGATCAGCGGTGTCGGGCAGGTCCTGATCGGCGGGCAACAGAAGCCGGCGATCCGGGTGCAGATCGACCCGGCGATGCTCTCCAATATGGGGCTGACTCTGGAGGACGTGCGCACTGTGTTGTCGACTGCCACCGTGAATAGCCCGAAGGGCAGCATCGACGGGCCGCGCAGTTCTTACACGGTGATGGCGAACGACCAGCTTACCGATCCGGAGCCCTACGACAAAATCATCGTCGCCTACCGGAACGGCGCGCCGGTGCGGATCGGCGATATCGGTCAGGCGATCCGGGGTCCCCAAAACCGCGAACTGGCGGGCTGGCAGAACGGCAAACGCGGGGTTCTGCTGGTGATTTTTAAGCAGCCGGGCGTGAATGTCATTGCTACGGTCGAACGGGTCAAGGCAGCGCTCCCCACGCTCCAGGCGGCAATCCCGCCCTCAGTTCATGTCAGCACTATTGTCGATCGAACTCAGACCATCCGCGCCTCGGTGAACGATGTCGAGCTCACACTGGTTCTGGCTATTGCGCTGGTCGTGATGGTCATCTTCGTGTTCCTGCGTAACTTCTGGGCAACGGTCATCCCGAGCATCACGGTGCCAGTCGCGCTGGTCGGCACGCTGGCGGTGATGTACCTGCTCGGTTTCAGCCTGGATAACTTGTCACTGATGGGGCTGACGATCGCGGTCGGTTTCGTCGTGGACGACGCGATCGTGATGCTGGAGAACATCTATCGGCATATAGAGGAAGGCATGAGACCGATCGATGCGGCGCTAAAGGGCGCGGGCGAGATCGGTTTCACCATCGTTTCTATCAGCATTTCGCTCGTCGCGGTGTTCATTCCGCTATTGCTGATGACCGGTATTGTCGGGCGACTGTTCCGTGAGTTCGCGATGACGGTCTCGAGCGCGGTGCTGGTCTCCGCCTTTGTCTCGCTGACGCTCACGCCGATGATGTGCTCGCGGTTCCTCAGGCACGAGCACAATCACGGCCGCGTCTACCGATTTATCGAGCGGATCTTCGATGCGATGGTAGGGTTCTACGAGCGCACCCTCGACATCGTGCTCAGGTTCCGGTTCATCACGCTGATGACCTTTCTTGCAACCGTTGCGGTGACAGGGCTGCTTTTCTTCATCATTCCCAAGGGGTTCTTCCCGACGCAGGATGTCGGGCTGATCATCGGCATCTCCGAGGCGGCGCAGGATGCCTCTTTCCAGCAAATGGAACGTCTACAATCGCAAGTGAACGAGATCATTCGCAATGACCCCGCGGTGCTGTCGTTCGCCTCCCAGGTCGGCGCCGGTACTGCCGGGCAGCAGGGCAATGACGGGCGATTCTACATCAATCTGAGGCCTTGGGACGAGCGCGACACGATCATGCAGGTGATTGCGCGGCTATCCGAGAAGTCAAAGCAGATTCCAGGCGTTACCCTTTACATGCAGCCAGCGCAGGACATCACTGTCGGCGGCCGGCTCGCGCGCACGATGTACCAGTACACGCTGCAGGACCCGGACAGCAGCGAGCTGAACGCCTGGGCGCCGAAATTGCTGGATAAGATGAAGGCGCTGCCGATGCTTCGGGACGTGGCGACCGACCAGCAGATGAACGGCACGACGACGACGCTTACCATCGACCGCGACGCGGCACAGCGCTTCGGCATTCAGCCGCAGCAGATCGACGACACGCTCTACGACGCATTCGGCCAGCGCGAGGTGACGCAGTACTTCACACAGATGAACTCGTACTGGGTCATCGAGGAGGTGCCGCCGGATCTCGAAGGCAAGATCAGCACGCTGAACAAGCTTTACGTGCGCGGGACGAGCGGCAATGCGGTTCCGCTCTCGGAGCTGGTAAAAACGACGACTGTCCCGGTTACGCCGTTGGCGGTGAATCATCAGAGCCAATTTCCCTCCGTGACCATCACGTTCAACCTCGCCCCAGGCGCCTCGCTTGGCGAGGCAGTGGACGCGATTGCCAAGATCCGCGACGAGCTAGACGCGCCGGCCTCGCTGCAGGGCTCCTTCCAGGGCAACGCCCAAGCGTTCCAAGCGTCTTTGAGGAGCGAGCCTTACCTGATCGCGGCGGCGTTGATTGCGGTCTATATCATCCTTGGCATTCTGTACGAGAGTTACATCCTGCCGCTGACGATACTCTCGACCCTACCCTCGGCGGGCGTGGGCGCGCTGCTTATGCTGATGCTGTTCGGGGCCGATCTTTCCGTGATCGCGATGATCGGCATCATCTTGCTGATCGGCATCGTGAAAAAGAATGGCATCATGATGGTGGATTTCGCAATCCACGCCGAGCGGCAGGAAGGCAAGACCCCGCTCGCGTCGATCCGTCAAGCCTGCCTGCTCCGTTTCCGGCCGATCCTGATGACGACCATGGCCGCAATCCTTACCGGATTGCCGTTGATGCTCGAGAACGGCGCCGGGTCCGAACTGCGCAAGCCGCTCGGCTATGCGATGGTCGGCGGGCTCATGCTGAGCCAGGTACTTACGCTCTACACGACGCCTGTGATCTACCTCTATCTGGACCGGCTGCAGCACTGGCTCGCCCCGGCGCGGCGGCGTATGCCGGCGCTGGCCGCCAACTTCGGGGAGGTCACGGCCGCAGCGGGGGATGACTGAGCGGCCCGGCTAGACTAGCAGTCTGCTGAAAAAGGAAGGCCAGGGCTCTGCCCTGGACCCGTCATGCGGGGAGCATGCTGTTCGCATGACGGGGCCGAAAGGCCCCAGACCCCACCCACTCAGTTATTGGATTGCAAAGGCTCGGCCTTTGCTGGGGTCCAGGGGCAAAGCCCCTGGCCTTCTTTCGTTGCTTACGAACGACCGACTTCAGCGTTTTTCCGCAGCCTGTTAGAGCATGTTGGCTTCAGGTCGAGCCATCATGCTCTACCACTTTGCCCTTCAAAGTGCGATTCAGGCTTTCCGACGATTTCGCCTCAAGCCATCCGGCGACAGGCCGCTTATAAGCGTGAAGAGCATGGCCCGAACCAC
>JAFAHH010000908.1 GCA_019237355.1 Acetobacteraceae bacterium
ACCTTACCGGCACCTTGACCCAAGCCGCCGCCTCGATCGGGGGTTCACTGCACCCTACGAGATCTCATACCACGGTGTGAAACTTCTTATCTGGCCGCTGTGCTGCTGGACCAATCGGTCAGGGGTTGCGCACTTCCTACCGGTGAACTTAACCTTGCGCGTACGCGACCGAAGAGATCGCCGACCTTTAGGGAGGATGTTCATGCCCGACTTTGCAACTCTGCGGCTCACCTGGGAGCCACGCATGTTGAGCGTACTGCGCATCATACTGGGGTTGCTGTTCCTGGAACACGGACTTGCAAAGCTGTTCGATTTCCCGCATCCACCAAACCATGTGCCCTATGCCCTGTTCACCGTGAACCCTGGCCTCCAAGGTTTGCTGGAACTGGTTGGCGGCTTCCTGCTCGCATTGGGTTTGTTCACCCGTCCCGTGGCGTTCGTCCTCGCGGGCGATATGGCGGTCGCCTATTTCATGGCCCATTCGCCAAGAGGCTTCTTCCCGCTACTCAACGGCGGCGAACTGGCAATCGTCTATTGTTTTGTCTTCCTCTATTTCTGGTTCGCTGGCGGCGGCGAGTGGAGCCTCGATCGCTTGCGCGCACCGACCCCCGCATCCGCTTTAGCGCCGAGCCGGGTGTAATCACAGCGGGGTGCCGCCGGAAGAAGCACTCCTCGACGATCTCACGCAGCCGAGCCTTGGCTTCCTCGGCCGAGGGCAGAACGGGTCGGGGGTGGCTCCGAAATGTCCAAGGCGGCCTGTGGTCGCGAGTGGGCGAAAAGGCGTCGGGCTCGATCGCCATGGGGCGAGGCGAACCGGGCACCCAGGCGCTTGGATAGGCGGTCTGGATTAAAGGGGGCTTAACCATCGGCGCCGCGCCGGGACGAGCGAAATCGGGTATAGTTCGTGGAAGTCGCGGCAGCCGGGCGCTGGAAGCCCATGGTCCGCAGGGAGGGGCGGCAGGACGTGACCGGGGTCGGTAGCGCAATACTGGACTGGCTCACCGGGGGATCGGCGCTGGCCGCGCTGGGAAAGGTATCGCTCGCCGTCTGCGCACTGGCTTAGGCCTCGTATATCGGCGCTATCTCGGTATTCTTGGGGCCGATCGGAGGCGCCCAGCCGAGCGGCAAGCCTATGACGCACTTCGGGAGAGCCTCGCCCAGGGCAATATTGCGGCCCGGCTCTACCCCGAGCGGCTCGCCAAATTTCTGGACTGGGTCGAGCGCTTCTTTGGCGATGCTGGCATGGCCAACCGAACCCTCTTCCCGCGCGCCTTTGGACTGAGGACGCCGGCACGTTTATGGACGGCTCGATCTTTCGAGCTTTGCCTTCTGCTTGCCTTAATCTACCCACTGCAAGTGTTTTTCTCATATGGGCCATTTTCCGGCCATCTTGGTCCCGCCGAGCATGCTCTGCATCTGGACCCCGGAACTCCAGCGTGGTTAAGATGGCCCGCCGCCGCGCTGGCCGTGTTTTCCGCTTTTGCAGTCTGGTATGCCATTCGAACGCGAGGGTGGAGGCGCGTCGTTTGGATCATCGTTTCCATCGGTGCCTTCGTTACCGCCATGGCCCTTCCTGTAGCTGTTTGGGCTATGATGTTTGCTTGGGCTATGAGGCTCTCAGAAGGGCCACCAATCCCCCAAAGCGGGACCGTCCTGACCTTCCGGGCCACAATTGTTCCTGCGCCGATCGCGATCACCGTAGTCCTACTGGGGACTATTATCGTGGCTGCGATGGTGGCGGTCTTCGGGGCTGTGCTGGGCCGCATTCGCCGATGGGGGCATCGATGGGAAGGTGTTCTACTGTTTGCCATCGTGGTCGCGATGATCGCTGTATGCTACAGCGCCGCCGTATGGCTGGGGGCTTCACGCTTATGGCTGATATTGGGTCCAGTGCTTGTATTCTTGGGCCTCTTTACATTGTTAAACGCACCCTTCGACTGGTTTTCGCTCGGCCTGACCCGGGCGCTGCTACGGCGCGGGCTCGAACTCGGAGGCTGGTGGCCTTATGGCCTGGCGCTAGTGGACGCGTGCTTGGCCGCTGCGATTATTGCGCTCCTGGCGCTGACCATGGTGGTGGGGGTCCAGGCTTTTGACGCGCTCGCCGTTCATGGTGGCGGGAAGCCAGCCCTACCCCTGGACCCGCTTTTCAACGGCATTGCGGCAAACCCCACCGCACCCGAGTACTGGTGGCTCTACGCCCTCCTGCTTTCGACAATGATCCCGAGCCTTGTCAATCTCGCAATCGGCGGGACTTCATTGGTTCGGGGTTGCCGGGGGTGCCCTCCCTCCTTCTCCGCTACATCCCCAAGCGTGGTGCCGTGCTCAAATGGGATCGTCACTGGATCGCAACTTTCCTCACGGCCCAAGTCGGTGCGGGCGCAGCCCTAGGCATCGCCGCCCAGGTCTTCCTGGTCTGGGTCATCATC
>JAFAHH010000916.1 GCA_019237355.1 Acetobacteraceae bacterium
TTACCTGCACCGGCTGCGCAGCCACGGTCTGGTCGGGCTTGACGACATAGACCCAGTATCCCTCCGGCCCGCGCTGGATGGCGGTGGACGGAACGGTGGGAACGCCACGGTCAACCCGCAGCAGGAGCTGAACGGTCACGAACTGACCCGGCCACAGCGCGCCATTGTCATTCGGCAGCGTGGCCTTTAGCTGCACCTGTCCGGTGGCCGGGTCGATCTGATTATTGACCAGCAGCAACGTTCCCTCGCCGAGCGGCTTCGCGCTTTGACGCTCTATGACTGTGACCTGCAGGGGCGCTTCGGCCATGCGCTGGCGGATTTCCCCGACATCCTCAGCGGGTAACGTGAAGACGACCGAGATCGGCCGAATCTGGGTAATCACGACGATGCCGGTCGCGTCGGTGGCGCGGATCAAATTGCCCTGATCGACCAGACGGATGCCCGTGATGCCGTCGATCGGCGAGGTCAGTTTCGTGTAGCTGAGCTGGGTTTGGGCATTCTCGATGGCTGCCTGGTCGCCCTGTACCTGCGCCTGCAACTGTGCAACGGTCGCCTGCTGGGTTGCGAGCTGCTGCCGAGAGGCGAAGTCACTCCGCGCCAGGTCGGCGTATCGCTGCAGGTCCAGCTCAGCGTTCCGCAACCGGGCGTCGTCCTGAGTCTTTTTCGCCACGGCCTCATCGAGCGCAGCCCCGTACGGGCGCGGATCGATCTGTGCCAGCACATCTCCAGCCCGTACCGACTGGCCCTCGGTGAAGCGGATCTGTTGTAGCGCTCCATCGACCCGAGCGCGCAGCGTCACAGTGTTGAAGGCCTCTACGGTACCGATCCCTTGCAGGGTGAACGGGACGTCGGCCGTACGTACTTGGGCGACCTCTACGGGAACCGGCGCCGGCTGCGCTCGGGCTCCTACCGTCACACCAGCCAGGACGGCGATCAGGACCATGCTGGCGAGAGGGAGATACGGCCGGTTTCTAAGCGACTTTCCGGCGCAGCGTGGACCTCGAAGGCGGCAGAGCCTCAGCCGGAACTCCTGTCGTCGCATCGCGCCTCCAATCGTCCGCCGCGCTGCCCGGCTCTCTCGCTGACGGCGCCCGGAATTGCATTTTTCGTCGCCGGAGCGCGGCAGAGGCCGGGCGCAAAGCCGACTGGGACCCTCCTGGCACAGTGTGAAAAGCCAGCAACCTCCCCAGGGTTCAAATTGGTGGGCGCGCGCGGGGACTTGCGAGCTGGGCCCGCAGGCGTTTGCCAACTGAGGCGGAATGGGAGGCCGCAGCCGCAGCCGAGCCGGCAGCCAGCGGCGGCCTCGCGCAAAGGAGGCGCGGGCATCCTTGGGGCAAAGCCGAGCCGGATGCCCGGCGCGCCAATCTCGACGGCGCAAGGCTGGGGACCATCGTGTCGCCGCGCTGCCCGAAGCCGGCAGCGCATGGGGCTGTCGTCAGATGCTGGGTAATGTCTGGGAATGGACGGCATCCACATTCGAGCCTTATCCCGGGTTCGCGCCGGATGCTTATGAAGAGTATTCACACCCTTGGTTCGGATCGCGCAAAGTGCTGCGCGGCGGCGCCTGGGCAACCCGCAGCCGGATGATTTCGAATACACATCGGAACTTTTTTACACCGGATCGGCGCGACATTCTGGCCGGGTTTCGGAGTTGCGCACTGCAGCACAACAACCAGCGGCAATAAAACTCACAGCTTGGCGGGATCCGCCTCAACACCTTTAGCCCAAGCTTTTTAGACCAACGTATAGGGATCTCCTTCCGTCCGGGTCTCTGGCCCTATGCGCTAAGCCAATGTTCTGGCCTCCCCCATGCACCTATCCTCATAAACGCGCTGTTGCCCGCTCCAGAGCGCGGTGCGTGTCGGCATCAGCCGGACGAGATCGTCCTTGGTAAGTGACCGGGGTCACAGCCCCGGTTGCTGCCGCCGCCTAGGGTGATCCCGCCTGGCAGCAGCAACTTGTTACCAGATGAACCCAATACGGGGGAAACATGTCGAAGGACACCTTGTTGGATCTGATTAGGCGGTTCATTGTCGCGGCCGCGATTGTGTCTCCTATCGCGAGCGCCGTCTATCTCGCCTCGGTGCTGCCCTCAATAACCAACAATTGAGGCGCTGTGATCTAGAGAGCGTGAGGGCTTGAGGCGGACTCGGGTTTCCAATTCGCAAGCGCCCGGTCCCATTTTGCGCGCAAAATGGGGGCCAGAATTGGGGCCCCCATCGAAGGAAAGCCTGAATCGCGCCCTGAAAATCGAGGTCCTAGGCTGGCTAGATGGGGTAACGTAACGGGCCGGCCGCCAGATTAGGCGGTTCGGGTGGCCGTCCCTCAAAATGATGGTGTCTCAACCACGGAGTCAGGCCAAGCCTGCTCCAAGCATCATCGAGGGACGAACATCGAGTATCATGCCGGAATTGACGCGTCGCTGGAAAGCTCTTGCATCTGCGTGGTGGATGGCAACGGGCGCATTGTCCGCGAGGGCAAAGCCTGCAGCGACCCCGAGGCCCTGATCGCCTGGTTTCGCGAGCTTGGCCTTGTACTGGCGCGCATCGGGCTGGAAGCTGGCCGCCTGCGCGGCGGCTGCGCGGCTTTGGGCTGA
>JAFAHH010000942.1 GCA_019237355.1 Acetobacteraceae bacterium
TCTTCGCCGACGGTGGTATCATGCACAGCAGCGTCGGGCTGTAGCGAAGGACCGAGAGCCGGGTCGGGCCACGGACCGCTGACGCCGAGGCCCGGGTCGTGTAAAATCTGCCGTGTGTGACATGCGTGAGCCAGGGGGTTCCGATGAAAAGCGCAGCTATTCTGGATCGTGATGAGAAGCCGGAAATCCGAGGTTCAGCCGAACCGACCCCGACATCGGCCGGGTTTGTACGTCGGGTGGGCGCATTTCTGTTACGCGAGTTTCGCGAAATCTTGCCGCCGACAATCTTCTTTTTCATCGGCTTCAACCTCATCGTGTTGACGACAAATCTGATTCTCGCCAACTACGGGGCGCAGGTCGCCAGCTTCATGATCGCTACGGCAAGCGCGCTGATCGTCGGAAAGGCACTACTGGTCGCCAACGCAATGCCGGTGATCCGCCATTACGATCGCGCACCGCTGATCCGGCCGATCCTGTACAAAACATTTTTTTATTGGGCAGCCGTCTTCATCGTCCGCCTGCTCGAACGTTGGATCGAGTATCTGCTCAGCAGCGATTATGTATTCGGCGGCTTTGTCCCGCACGAAATTGCGGCCTTCTCCTGGGGCCACTTTATCGCGGTCCAGCTGTGGCTTTTAGTGCTGTTCCTGATTTATGTGACGGTAGTCGAGTTCAACCGTCTGTTCGGTGAGGGCGAGCTTTGGCACCTCCTGTTCACCAGCCGGCCTTCGGAACTGTCGTTGACCGGCGGCAGAGGATCCTCGAGCTCATCCGGCTGAGCAAGCTCGCCGATGCCCACTCGGTCGACGAATTCCATGATCCGACCAGCCCTGCGCATGCTGAGTTGATCGATATCGTGCGCCGGCTCGCCGTCGAGCCGAACGCCGCTTCCCGGCGCTGCGAGAATGACATACCCACCATCGCCGCGCAGATCGATGCCCCGGCCTGTACCGCGCCAGCGCGCCCCCGCAGTGTTTCGGATGACTGAGCCACTGCCGCGAAAAAAGATGTGCAATCCACCGCTGGCCGTATGCGTGATAGGCGTGTCGGGGAGAATCGCCGCGCCGAGTTCGGCAAGCGTGTCGAGACCGTCAACCCCGTTCTTGCGGTCGACATCGACAACTACCGCGGTCGCCTGGCCGGTGGGCATCCCGATCAGCGCCTCGGGCCACCGGCCCCACCACTCGCGGATCTGATCTGGATCGCAGCTCGCGTCGTGAAGCCCGTGCCGGGTCAGCGGGCGTTTTCGCAGCTCGCCTCTCCAGGAACACGGAAATACGGGCCATCCCCGCGCCCGTGCGTAGCCGAGCGCGGCATCTATCGGGGTGTTTCGGCGCGCAGCCACGTGAGCGCCCTTGGCGTTGCTTGGCTGTCGCTCGTCTCAACCTGCCGTGCGATCCTCGGTGCGCAGTTTAGCGTCGGGACCATCGAGCAAGGTGTTGAGCGCGGCCTTTGGCACGAGCAGGCGTCGCCCAATGCGGATCGCCGGCACGGCGCCTGCCGCTACCGCGGCATACCCTGCTTGCCGTGAAATGCCGAGGAGCCGGGCGGCCTCCGGCGCGGTGTAGTCAAGCACTCCCCTGTATCGACCATAGTACGTGACCATCCTGCTACGGTGAACTGATCAGGGTTTCTAGCGAATCACCGTTGTTGCAGCTGGTCGATACGATATCCTTGCGTATTTCAGAGATTTATCGTAACATAAGCGCCACAAACAGTTGTCTGCGCTAAAGTTCTCGTAGGAGCGTCCATGGTTGATAACCCATTCGTGTTCGTGTGGCCGGTTGACCAGGATGGCTTCGGAATCGAGCATGTGGGACCAACGGGCACGACGCTGTTGGGCTCTGTGCAATATGACATCATTCGTCCAAAAGGCGGGCCACCGCGCTACTATCGCCCGCTCGACGACTATCCAGGCTTATGGCGCCCGTTCGCGGAAACTTGCTCCTCGGTCGAAGGGGTGCTCACTTTCGTGCGCGAATTCGGCCTGTTGACCGATCGGGGCACCGAAGGGCCGGACGAAATCCTCAGCACCGCGGAACGAATTCGGGATATCGTCACGTTGCTTGATGACAGTGATCGGGCCGGCGCGGCGGGATTGCTCAATCGGTACCCGCCTCGGATCAGCGAGCCACTCTATTGGAATGACCGGTCGGCTCGGTTTGAGACCAGACTCGTACCATTCACACTCCGGCACGCACTTCTGCACCAGGCCGCCGAGACGATCGCCGGCAATTACCAATGGCGGCGCTGTGGCAACGAAGGGTGCCCACGGTGGTTCCGCTTGGGTCAGGGGGCTCATACCATTCGGCGCGAATACTATTCCAATCGCTGCCGCGTCGCCCACGCCCGGCGGCAGAAGCAGGGAGCAACGACCCATGGGTAGATCGGCCATATTCGAACGTTTCGCCGGGCTCTTGGGAGTGCCGTTACCCACTCGGGACAGATCGTGCCACGGGCGCGCGCAAGATCGCCAAGATCAGACCGTTGGCACTGTTGTCCCGGTTCGAGCCGTCCGGCGGAAGCACCAGGTCCATAGTGACCGAGGATCCACCGGAGACCTTGTTGCGCGCCATAATGAATGAGGAGCAATAGAGCTATGTCGAAGCGCGATCGCGGCGACGGTGGCATTGACGAGCGCGGACCGAACCGTTACCGGCTGCGCTGGCGCGTCGATGGGAAGCGATTTTCCGAGACCTTTCACGGCTCGATCAGCGACGCGCGCAAAGAACTGCGGCGGCTGCTCAAGAGCGTGGATTGACGGCCTGCATGTGGCGCCAGACAAGCTGACGCTCGCCATGTGGGTTGATCGCTGGATCGCTCTGCTGCGTCGCGGCGATGATATGGGGAAGAAAAAGCGTGGGCTCGTCAATACCCGCGCCCTCGAGCGCTACGAGGAATTATTGCGGCTGCACATTATCCCGACACTGGGCAAGCGCCCGTTGCAACGGCTCACGGCTACTGAAATCGACGCGCTCTATACAGAGCTCGAAAAGAAGCTGGCGACACGGACGGTGCACCATGTGCATACCGTATTCGGGGCTTGTCTTAGCGCCGCAGTACGGAAAGGGCTTGCTTGTCGTCAGCCCGGTATCCAAGGCTGAAGCGCCGGTCCCCGATGAGAGCGAGACAGGCCAAGTTCTCGATCAAGAGCAGTTAACGACGCTGCTCCGTGGTTTCCGCGACTTGGCGATTTATCCGATTGTGGCGATTGCGGCATTCACCGGAGCTCGGCGCAACGAAATTCTGGCGTTGCGATGGTCGGATTTCGATCCCGGTGCCAAAACATTGAGGATCACGCGAAGCCTGGAAGAAACCAAGACATACGGTCGACGGTTTAAGGAGCCAAAGACGCGCCGTGGGAACCGCACGATCGCGATTGATCATGGGCTGGCCGCTCTCCTGTCTGCGGAGCATGAGAAGTATTCGCGCCTTGCACCCGGGGTAGCTGACGGCGCGGTTGTGGATCTGTCGCTTGTCAAGCTGCCGGAAGGCGCGCTGATCTTTCCGGCTCCGCCGGCCGATGCTGGGGAGTTCGATTTCACGCGTCCTCGAGACGCTCGGAATATCACTAAGCTATTCTCCCGACGGGCGACGAAGCTCGGCTTTCCGAAGCTCCGGTTCCATGACCTCCGCGGCACACACGGAACCCTACTCTTAGACGCTGGCGTCCCGGTTCACGTTGTCGCCGCGCGATGCGGCCATGACCCGGCAGTCCTACTCGGCATTTATGCCAAGCGGACGAAGAAGGCCGACACAAGCCCGGCGGCCGTGATCAGAACCTTGTCAGAACACGCGCTCGGCAGTACCTAAGACAAATGGGTCCAAATTGGGTCCACGTGGCGAATGTTGCCGAAAGGTACACAAGGGAATGGTCTATAAGCCATTGAAAAGACTGATGTGGATGGGTGGCCGAGCGGTTTAAGGCACCGGTCTTGAAATTCGACTTCGGCCATGCCGCGGCGTCATCATTTGGTCCGATCTGTCGCGGATTGTTTGGGTTTTCGGGGTCCACAAACGTTCCTCATCCCATCTCATCCCTCATGATGCTGCCCCGTTCGGTAGCAATTTCGGTAGCAGCCGTTCCGCCCGTGTTCGTGTTGAGCCCTACTGACGACGGCGGCTTGGCGTGAGAGGCTCGCGAGGCGATCAGCGATGCTGCTCGATGCGAGAAATGACAGCCTCGATACAGACACGGACTCCGAACGCTGGGGGGCAACACGGGTGGAACATGCCGCAGGAGCGAAACCGCGGCCTCGCCTGCTTTTCATTGCGCGGAAAGGGTCTCATGCTAAAAAGGCGTATCCCACATGGAGCCCACTTGTTTGAAATCCTTTGTGTCAAGCATTAGCAAATTCTCGGCAGCTGCTCGCCACTCAGCATCTCGATAATGCGCTCCACACCGAACGGTCCGCGGCACGAGACCTGTCCGGCCGGTCCTGTGGCGACTGTACCGATAACCGCAGCGGCGCTCGTTACTGTATGCCGGCGCAGTAGTACGACGGCG
>JAFAHH010000960.1 GCA_019237355.1 Acetobacteraceae bacterium
CAAAAAGGCTCCATCTTGCTCCATTGCTCATCCGTCAGCGAGAACCGATCCACGGCCAAACTCCTTTTCGGAGTTTGAAATCACACGCGCCGTGACGAGGGGATCCCTAATTTCAACACGCCCTAGAGCACGGGCTTGCTGCACCAATCTAACAAACCGACCTCTGCGCCAGGCGACACCGGCAGGATAGCATCCGTGCCCCACCCGTTTCATCCATTGCGGGTCGGCGCAGCCGGTGGAGGACTAGAACAAGACTACCCCTCCGAGCCGAAACGGCCAGCTCAGTCGGGGGCTTCGGATCGAAGCCATCGTCTCATGGCTCACGGTTAATCGAGCACTTGGCCTTCTAACCTCGCCGGAGCTCGCCCTCAAGATTGGCCGAACGCGTATTGTTCACATTTTTTCGGCGGCACCCCTCCTGGCCATTCAAGGTGCCTGGCAATTCTCCCGCGATCCACGTGAACGGAACGCACGCCCCCCGGGCGCGATCCCCATGCCGGCAAAGCCTATGTAGACGATCCTGCAAGCATTGAACAGCGGACCCCGTGACATGTATTTCGCCAGGTTCACCCGCGCCAGGCCGCCTATGGATTTTTACTGCCGCCGAGCCCTTCAGGCGAGGAAAAGAGCCATGAGCACGAGCACGGCCACGACCACCAGCACCGTGGTCGCCATGAAGTTCGTGAAAGTGCGAAAAAATCGCTGCCGGTCGGCAATGAAGGCTTCGGCGGGTTCTGGCTGGGTGAGGACGGTGGGTTGCTGAGCCATTGTACGCCTCAGTCATGAGCAAAAGGCTTGCAGTGCTGTATCTAGGCAGCCCGCGTCTCAGGCGGCAAGGGGTTAAGAAGCGCTGTGCCGGGATCCGTGCGGCCCGGCAGGCCCGATGCGACCAGGGCCAACGTCAAGGGATACAGGATGTGCTCTTGTCGCAGCACCCGGTTGGTAAGGGCAGTTTCTGTGTCGCCGGGTAGCACCGGAACAGCCGCCTGAGCCAGGATCGGGCCGCTATCGATGCGCTCCGTCACTAGATGCACAGTGCATCCGTGCAGCTTTACCCCCGCGGCGAGCGCTCTGGCATGGGTATTCAGGCCGGGAAAAGCGGGGAGGAGACTGGGATGGATATTGAGCATGCGGCCAGCCCAGCCTTGCACCAGGAAAGGGGTGAGCAGACGCATATAGCCGGCCAGGCATACAAGCTCGATGCCGGCCTGGCGCAACGCTCGGTCGATTACCGCTTCGTGTGCGCCCCGATCGGGGCCGAAGCGCTTATGGTCGATAACCAGGCAAGGTACGCCCGCGCGTGCCGCCAGCTCGAGACCGGGTGCTTCCGGGCGGTTGGATAGCACCAGCGCGATCTCGGCCGGGTAAGCCGGATCGGCGGCATTCGCGAGCAGTGCCGCCATATTTGAGCCGCGGCCGCTGATTAGCACGGCCGTGCGGCGCTTCATGCCGGACTGCACGCTCGTTCCCGCTCATGCGGGCCAGTTGTTTGGCAAGTCAATGCGCACCGAAGGGGACCCTTCTGAAGCGGCAATCCGGCCGATACGAAATACCGTCTCTCCCTCCGCACGCAAGATATCTGCGGCTGCTTCCGCATCGGCCACGACCAGCACCATCCCGAGGCCGCAATTGAATACCCGGAGCATTTCCTCGGCTTCGATCCGGCCGGCTTGGGCCAGCCATCGGAACACGGCCGGAACGGGCCAATCGGGTTCCAGAACTGCCTCCCGGTTTTCAGGCAAAACCCGAGGCAAGTTGCCCGGCAAGCCACCGCCGGTAATGTGCGCCGCCGCTTTGAGCATCCCCTGCCGGTGCAAGGCGAGCAAGCCGGGCACATAGATCCGGGTCGGGGTCAGGAGCTCTTGCGCTAGGGTCTTGCCCGGGGCGAATGGGGCAGGATCGGCCCAGCCCAGCCGTCGATCGCGAACGATGCGCCTCACCAAAGAAAAGCCGTTTGCGTGCAGGCCCGAGCTAGCCAGCGCCAGCACTGCGTCGCCCACCACCACTCCCCGCGGCAACAGCCTCTCGCGCTCTGACGCGCCGACCGCGAACCCGGCCAAGTCATAATGGCCGATGGGATACATACCCGGCATCTCGGCGGTTTCGCCGCCCACCAGACCGCACCCGGCCCGGCGGCAGCCCTCAGCGATGCCGGCGATGACTGCCTTGGCCTGCTCGAGGGAAAGGCGGCCGGTTGCGAAATAATCGAGGAAAAACAGCGGCTCGGCGCCTTGCACGGCCAGATCGTTGACGCACATGGCGACCAGATCAATCCCAATCGTGTCGTGCACCCCGGCCTCGATGGCTATTTTTACCTTGGTGCCGACCCCGTCGGTCGCAGCGACGAGCACAGGATCTGAGTAGCCAGCCTCCCTTAGATCAAATAGGGCGCCAAATCCGCCCAGCCCGCCGAGAATCCCTGGCCGGGCGGTAGCACGGGCGAGCGGCCTGATCGCCTCAACCAAAGCGTTCCCGGCTTCGATGTCCACTCCAGCGGAACGGTAGGTAAGGCTAGTCATACAGGTCCCCGATGGGCTACGCCTTGCGGGTGAATGCAGGGCAAACGAACGGTGGTGGAAACAACCACACGCCCGGCCGGCGTGCAACGCCGCGTCGCGGTTGGCGTGCGTAACGGCGCCGAGCTGAGCCATGAGGTGTCTTCGGCGCTGCTAACCCTGCCGAACATGATCACCTTCGCCCGGCTCTGTGCGGTGCCGCTTGCGGTCTGGTTGCTGGTTGAGCGGAAAATTGCGGATGCGTTCTTTTTATTTGTCGCAGCAGGTGCGTCTGATGCAGTAGACGGCTGGCTCGCGCGGCGTAACGGACGCCGCAGCGCACTGGGCGCTATACTAGATCCGGTCGCCGATAAGGGTTTGCTGGTGAGCATGTACGTCACCCTCGCCGCTATTCATGTGCTGCCGGATTGGCTCGCGATTCTCGTGGTATTCCGGGATATCGTGATCGTCGGAGGGGTATTGGTTTTGTCGGTCGCTGGGCAGCGCGTGGCAATCCGGCCATTGTACATATCGAAGCTCAATACGGCGCTGCAGATCGTGCTCGTGGCCGTTGCCCTGCTTTGGGCTGGTTTTGGCGTACGCGATCCTCTGTTGCTGAATGTGCTTATCTGGGCCGTCGCGGCGACCACGCTGATATCCGGTACAGCCTACGTGCTCGGGGCAGCGCGTGGGCCATGAGTGAGCTGCGGCCGCCTGCGACACCCCCAGCTGCTCCAAACCCCCAGCCGCGGCGCGAATGGCTCGGGCCGCCCACCGCCGTTGTGCAACCGGTGACCCCACAAGCAACCCGGGCGCAGCGGATCGCCCTTCTTGCCGGTCTGTTGGTGGTGCTCTGGCTGGTCCTGCAGCTCTTTGCTTCAGTATTGCTTCCGTTCGTAACTGCTGCCGGAATCGCCTATTTTCTTGATCCGCCCACGACGCGCCTCACACGGGCCGGCTTTCCCCGAGGCCTCGCCGCCCTGCTGATGATCGTCGCTCTAATCGCCGCCGCTTTAGCGTTCGCGTTGCTGCTCTACCCTTTGATCATCGCCCAGGTTGGTATCTTGATCAGCCGGGTTCCGGATTACGTATCGCAGTTCCAGGCCTGGGCGCGGCACCTCATCACGCACCTACAGGAGACGCTGGGCCCTGAATACGTGGGCGACCGCCTGCGCGATTTGGTGGGCAGTCAGGCTGGCGCAATGCTATCCTTCATCGTCTTCGCATTTACGCACGTAATCGGCGGCGGGTTTGCCCTATTCAGCGTCCTCTCACTCGCGGTCGTAACTCCGGTCGTCGCCTTCTACATGCTGCGCGATTGGCCAAAAGCGATAGCGCGAATCGATTCGTGGCTACCGCGGCGGTACGCTGGCGTGATCCGTGCTCAAGCGAGGGAAGTGGACCGCATCCTTTCGGCCTGGGTTCGCGGCCAGTTCTTCTGCTGCATCTTCTTGGCGATCTATTACGCCGGCGCCTTTTCGCTGGTGGGCCTTGATCTAGGCCTGCTTATTGGCATCGCGGCGGGGTTGCTTTCATTCATACCCTATGTGGGATCGATTACAGGAGGTGTTTCGGCCATCGGGCTCGGCTTTGCCCAGTTCCCCGATTGGCGCGGGGTGGTGATGGTGGTCTGTGTGTTGATCACCGGACAGATCCTCGAAGGTTACGTTATCTACCCGCGATTCCTTGGCGATCGCGTGGAACTGCCGGCGGTGTGGGTGATTTTTGCCCTATTCGCTGGCGGAGCGGCGTTCGGGTTCTTGGGTGTGATGCTGGCGGTGCCAGTCGCGGCGACCATCGGCGTGCTGTTCCGTTTTTGGCTAAGGCGGTACCTTTCCAGTCCGCTCTATCACGATCCACCGAGCCCGTGAGTCTGCCAAAACAGCTCGCGCTGCCATTTCCGCACCAGCCGGACTATGCCGCTGAGGCGTTTCTCGAGGCGCACTCCAATGCTGATGCCCGTGCCTGGCTGAACCGTTCGGCTGAATGGCCCGGGGGGCGGTTGGTGCTGTGGGGTGAGGCCGGATCCGGCAAGACTCACCTCTTGCATCGCTGGGCGTTGGGCGAGGGCGCAATGGTGCTTGACGGGCGGAGCATGCAACACCTCATACCCGTGCCAGAGCAGCCCCTCGCGATCGACAATGCGGATGAGGCACCCGAGACTCCTCTGCTACATGTGCTGAACGCAGCCGCTGAGGCGAAGCAGCGACTGCTCCTTGCGGCACGAGTACCGCCGGCCCGGTGGGCCATGCGGCTCCCCGACCTGGCGAGCCGGCTGCGCGCGACCACCGCCGTGGGTATATTGCGGCCGGACGATTTGCTCCTGCGCTCTTTGCTGGCGCGCTTGCTGGCGGAGCGGCGGCTTTGTGTCTCGCAGCCAGTTCAGGATTGGTTGCTGGTTAGGCTGCCCCGGAGTCCGGCGGCCATTCGTGAGGCGGTGGAGCGCCTGGACCGGCTCGCTTGGCAATCTGGCCGGGCGGTGGGCCGGGGGATGGCTGCCGCTGTTCTGGCCGAAGTCGAGCAGGGATGTTCGTCGGCGGACTGAGGGGCACGTCATACATCACATCCACCTGACTTGCCGGTAGTTCTTCGTTCCTAAGCCGGACCATGCCGGCCATCCCAGCCGGAGCGGGCGCAAGATAGATATGATGGAGGAGGATCGTGAAATCTGTTATTGTGACTGTGCCATATTGCTGGTTTCAGCGCACGTCTTGTGCAACAGGCTGGAACTGAGATCTGCGAAGCAAATCATCGGTTCGAACAGGCTTTTACCAAATAGGATTCCGCAGCCGTCGGCGGAATGTACACGGAACACGCAATCGCGCTTTCACCGGGCTCGCCGATGGCGCAAGGGCGAGACGCGATACAGAAGCTTTGGCAAAGCGCCATCGATGCCGGCTACCGTAACGTTGTGTTCGACACCGTTCAGCGTGGAAGATTACGGGACCGCAGCGCCGGATGGCCGGTTCACGCTAGATGTGCCCTAGCAGTGCCAGAAAATGACAGCGCTGTAGGGCAAATAAGGCGCGGTGATTGGGTAATGGTGAGACAGACATGCGCTTTGCTGGTTTGCGAAGCGGACTATCGCGGCGAGTTGGGAATCGAATGCCGGTTAGGTACCGTCTCGGAGCACCAAGGGTGCTGCTGCTGCTCCTGCCCCTAATCATCAAGCTTCCATTTATAATCGGTTGGCTCGATATCAATCCCTTACTAATTCATTCCGGTCTAAACCGGTTTGTTGCGCCAGGGCTATTGAGCAGATACACACCGTATCCATCGATCGACCCAAATGTAGGTTTCACTAGTCAAGCGCTTGGCCGGCGCGCGGCACTAGATGTTCTCGCCGGACAGGTTCCTTGGTGGAATCCGTTCGAAGGCGTGGGCACGCCGTTAGCTGGAGAGATGCAGTCGGCAGCGCTGTTCCCGCTGACGTGGTTGATGGCTTTTCCAGACGGGCAGCTTTATGAGCACCTTGCCTTTCAGATCATCGCCGGTCTTTCGACGTACGAGCTCCTTTTGATGTTGAAGGTGGGGCGCTGGCCCGCGTTCACAGGGGCGGTGGTTTTCGAGTTCAACGGCGTGTTCGCTTGGCTCGCGAACGCGGTTATCAACCCGGTTCCGTTCCTCCCGATGATGCTGCTCGGAGTCGAGATCGCGGCTGACCGGGCAAGGGGCCATCACCCTGGCCGCGGACTGTGGATTAGTGCCGGTCTCGCGGCGTCCCTCTATGCCGGTTTCCCCGAGGTCGCCTATCTGAACGGCCTGTTGGCCGGGGCCTGGACGCTGTTGCGGCTTTTCACCATGCCGGCGGCGGCCGTTGCCTGGCGCTTCGCCGCTAAGATCGCGGTTTCAGGGCTCGCAGGCGTTGCAATAGCGGCGCCGGTTCTGGTCGCCTTCTTTGATTTCCTTCCACAAGCTGAACTCGCTGGGCACGCGGGCGCCGGGTTCGTGAACACATATCTCGATCCGGGTTATCTGGCACTAACCGAAGTGCCCTACCTGCTCGGCGGCATCTTCAACGGCCCGGTATCCTTTTGGGGAAGAGTTGGCGGCTACGCGGGATGCAGCCTGCTCGCCTTGGCTACCGCCGGGGTATTTGGCGCTAGGCAGCGGCGGTTGCGGGTACTGCTGGCGGCCTGGGTCGCTGTCGCACTGGGACTAACGTTCGGGGCGCCCGGAGCAAGCTTCCTAATCAGTTCATTGCCAGGATTTTCTATAATTGCCCTTTATAGATACCTCCCGGCCTCTTGGCTGATCTGTCTCTGTGTGCTTGCTGCCATGGCTTTGGATGATCTTCGGACCTCCGGGCGTCGCTGGCCTCTGGTCGTGGCCAGTGCTGCTCTGCTTGTGAGTCTAGCGGCATCGGTTTGGGTGCTGGTCGAGATGCATCTCCCGATCCTCTCCAATGATATCGCGCTATACAGCACCGCGCTGGAGGCGGCGTTCGTAGCCGCGGTTGTCAGCGCGACTGCTTTGCCTCGCCTTGCTCCGTCGTGCCGGGCCGCGGCCCTGGCAGCCGTTGTCATGTGCGAATCGTTGGCATGGTTCACCGTGCCGCTTCTCAGCGCGCCGCGCGGTGGCGCAATAGATCACGCGAGTGTCCAGTTCTTAAAGACCAATTTAGGGCTCGGCCGCATCGCGACCCTCGGGCCGATGGCTCCAAATTATGGGTCATACTTCGGCATCGCCGAGGTTAATCATAACGACGTGCCAGTGCCGTGGGCATGGATCACCTACATCAAGCGTCATCTCGATCCCTCCGCGGACCCGATCCTGTTTATCGGAAGCAAGGAATTCGATCCATCAGCCTCACCCCCGCTCGAGAACTTCCTGAAGCATCGCGATGCTTACGCCGCCATCGGTGTGCGATATCTGCTTTCTCCGCCGGATATATCGGTCCGCGAGGATGCGGGTTTGAAACCTGTATTCGAAAGCTCGGTCATGCGGATATTCGAGCTGCCGCATCCGGCCCCGTATTTATTCGCGCCTGGATGCACGCTGGACGTAACAAGCCGGGAATCCGTTGTCGCTGAGTGTGCTGCACCATCCGAGCTGCGGCGCCTGGAGCTCGCGATGCCAGGCTGGACCGCCACAATCAACGGAGGCAAGGTGCCTATCAGGCAAACCGCCGAGATCTTTCAGGCCGTGCCGCTTGGTAGCGGACGGTCGACAATCCGGTTTAGCTTCGTCCCGCCGTTCATGGGCTGGGCTTACGTTACTGCAATTATCGGTATCATGCTGACCTTTGCAGACACCTTCTTTCGAAGGTTCTGTCGGCGAGACCAGCCCTTTAGTTTCGATGAAGGTAGAAGACGGACCGAATAAACGGTCGCCCCAAGCCCAGACGGTCAGCGTCCACGCAGGTGGTGGAGATGTGGATCGGCAGCGTAGCAGGAGGTGGTCATGGGGCCGATCGGCTAGCGATAGAGTCGCAAAATTTCAACCTGGACCGAGAGGTGCGGCCCATGTCCGGCGAGTGTTGAAGTGGGTTGTCTCGCGTGAGCGGAAAGCGAGGATTGCCCGAGTGGGCCAGGCCGAGCCGTAAAACGGCCCGGGGTGGTCCTACCAATGGGGTCCATGTGTGGACGGCCCCCGTGATGCAAGGAAATTCTCCGTGATGCAAGGAAATTCTGACTATCGGCACTGCGGTCGGGTGCGCCCATGTGTCCGGCCTATTCGCGCGGTTCACATGACCGCTGGCCTTGATGAAGTCCG
>JAFAHH010000010.1 GCA_019237355.1 Acetobacteraceae bacterium
CATCACCCCGAGCTCGCTCCGACATCTGGCCCCGCAAACTCGACATCCCGGTGCACATAAACCGACATAAGGATCCCAAAGCCGATCATAACCATGATCATCGCCGAACCGCCGTGGGAAACTAGCGGTAGCGGCACCCCGCCAACCGGGATTACTCCCATTACCATCGCGATATTCACAAACACATACATGAAAAAATTAAAGACAATGCCAAAAGCAACCAGCCGCCCATACTGATGCCGGCAGCGCAGCGCAATCAGCGTCCCGCCGAATACGATCAACCCGAGCAGGCAGAGTACCGCGACCCCGCCTGCAAACCCAAACTCCTCCCCGATCGTCGTAAATATGAAATCGGTCTGTTTCTCAGGAAGGAAATTCAGCCGGCCCTGGGTACCTTGCAAAAAGCCTTTGCCCCAGGTTCCGCCAGAGCCGAGGGCGATTTTCGCTTGTAGAATATTGTAACCAGAACCGAGCGGATCCGTTTCAGGGTCCAGAAACGTGTCGATGCGCGCCTTCTGGTAATCGTGCAAGTGGTTATAGGCGAACCGGGCCGCAAACGGCACTGGTAAAGCGATCAGCGCAAATTTCCACCAACGCACCCCGGCAGCAAAGAACATCGCTGCCCCGAGAAGGGCGGTGATCACCGCCGTGCCCAAATTCGGTTCTTTCAGGATAAGGCCCACCGGCACGAGTACCGCAACTGCCGGCGAAACCAGGAATAGAGGATTACCGATCCGCTCCCAGGAAGCCCGGTGGAACCAATGCGCAAGCGCCAGAACCAGCGCAATCTTCGCAAATTCGCTGGGCTGGAGCTGAATTCCGCCCACATCGATCCAGCGCTGGGCGCCCTTGCTCTGGTGCCCGAACAATGCTGCCAAGAGCAACAAGGCAATCGCCGCCCCGTAAATTGGCCAAGAAAGCCGCGCGATGACCCGGATGTCGATCAGCGCAATCGCTACCATCAGCACCAGGCCGGCGCCAAAGCGGAGCACGTGCCGCGCGGCGTAGGGTTCGGGCGATCCTCCTGCGGCGCTGTACAACGCGGCATAACCCACCCCAGCAAGGAGACAGAGCAGGGCGACGTAGAGCCAATTGATCCCAAGTAGCTTTTGGCTGAGTCCAAATGAAGGCGCGGCTCGAATCAGGCGGCGTTGTTCGATCACCGGCTAGCCTTCGGCCATGTGTGCGCCGGGCGCATGCTGTAAGCGGGCTGGGTCGCGCGCGAGCGTGTCCCGCATAATATCGCGAGCAACCGGGGCCGCGGCTTTGGCGCCCGCATTGCCATGCTCGATCACCACAGCAAGCGCGTAGCGTGGGGCGTTGTAGGGCGCGTAAGCCACGAACAGGGCATGCGGCCGCAAATGCCAGGGCAGCTTGGAACTGTCGAAGCCATGTTCGCGCGCCGCCCGCGAAACCCGATGCACCTGAGAGGAGCCGGTCTTGCCCGCGAGCTGCGCGCCCGGCAAGCGGGCAATGGGGGCGGTGCCGCCGCCTTCATTTACGACCGCCCACATTCCGTGGCGAACCGCATGTAGGTTCGTTTCCTGCAACCCCAGCTCGGGCCAGTGCTCTGGCTGTGCACCCGGCTGCACTACGTTATCTAGCGTGCGTGTCAGGTGGGGCACTACCGCACGGCCGCTTGCGATCCGCGCCGCATAGGTAGCCAATTGCAGCGGCGTGACCTGGATATAGCCCTGGCCAATGCCGCTAACGATCGTATCGCCCCTATTCCAGAGTTTGCCGTGACGCAGGCGCCAGAACCTGGTCGGAACAAGCCCAGCGCGCTGGCCGGGTAGATCGAGATCGAGGTGGGTGCCCATCCCGAGCCGGTGGGACATCGCGGCAATGCGGTCAATGCCAGTCCGTAACGCCACCTGGTAGAAAAACACGTCACAGCTATGTTTCAGCGCCCCGTGCAGGTCGAGGCGCCCATGCCCACGTTTCCGCCAGCAATGGAACCGCGTGTCGCCGACATCGAGATGACCCGGGCAATTGATCCGATCAGCTGGTGTCAGGGTGCCGGCTTCAAGTGCAGCCAAGGCCACCGCCATCTTGAAGGTGGAACCCGGTGCGTACAGACCGGAAACGGCCTTGTTGATCAGGGGCTTGCGGCGGTTCTCATTCAAGGCATCCCATTGCGCTTGAGAAACTCCGGACGCGAAGACACTCGGATCAAAGGAAGGATTGGTCGCCATGGCCAGCACCTCGCCATTGCGGCAATCCATCACTACCGCGCTCGCGCTCTCGTCTCCGAAGCGGGCAAGCACGGCTTTTTGCAGCTCCGCATCGATGGTGAGCCCCAGCTCCTGGCCGGGCGCGCCTTCGTTGCGCCCGATCTCCCGTATTACCCGGCCGGCCGCATTCACTTCGAGCTGCACCACCCCAGCCTTGCCCCGCAGCCGGAAGTCTTGCGATTTCTCCATCCCAGCACGGCCGACGCGGAAGCCCGGCAAGGCCAGCATCGCATCGTCGCCCATATCCTTCTCGCTGGGCGGAGCGACATAACCCACCACGTGGGCAAACCGGGCGCCGAAGGGATAGAGCCGGCTCGTTCCCAAATCCACCATGATGCCGGGCAGATCGGGTGAATTTGCCTCGATCTTCGCCATGTCGTCCCAGCTCAGGAATTCCCGCACCAGAATGGGAAGGAAGCTTCGGTGATGCGCCACCTCTCGCTCAACGCGGAGGCGTTCATGATCAGGCAATGATACGATGCGGGAGAAGTTATCTAGCGTGGCGCTCACGTCTTGAGTCTGCTCGGCCAGAAGCAGCGCCCGCCAGTTCAGATTATTGCCCGCCAGAACCGTGCCGCTACGATCGAGAATCGGTCCGCGGGGAGGAGCAATCAGGCGGGCGCTGATCCGGTTATTCTCAGCCAAGGTGGTATAGCGCGCTCCTTCGGCTACTTGCACCCGGTACATCTTGGCCGCGAGTAATCCAAGCACCGTTGCCTGCCCGCCCATGATCATGAGGGCGCGCCGGGTGAACACACCCCGATGCTCGTCCTCGTCGACGATCATGCTCTTTGCGGATCTGCAATGGACCGGTTGGTGCGTGCGAATGCGCCAGCGATCGCCGGATATAAGCCTACCGCGATGACCCACTGAAAGGCGGCCAAGGCGGGAGGCGTGATCCGAAACAGCAGCAACGATACGAGCGCCCATTGCAGCAGCGCCGCGCAACCAGCGACGCCGGCGAAGACGAGCCAGATAAGTAAGAAGGGCTGCATGCATAGGCCGAGCCGGTATCGAAGCGCCACGGCATGGGTCAGCAATAAGCACAGCGGGCCCACGCCCAGCGGCAGGAATCCGAGTACATCCAGCAACAAGCCGAGTAGAAACACAAGCGCCGATGGCATCGAGGCCGGCCGCGCGAGGGACCAGAAATAAACCGAGCCGACGGCAAGCGCTGCCAAGAGCACTGCTTGATGGGCCAACCCTAAAGGCGCTACGCTCAAAACCATCAGTAATGCCGTGAAGAATCCCGGGAAACAGGTTCGCGCCGCCATATCAAGCCGGCGCCAGAAGCTCGGCTGCGGCCTAATACCGGGGAGGCGGTCGGTCGGGTCCATCGCCGCGATCACGATCTCGGCGCATTTTCGGCGACCGGACGGGGGCGGTGTTCAGGTTGCGCGATCCCGCGGAACCCGTAATCGAACACGCGCACGATCTCTAGCCGATCCAACTGTGCCTCCGGATCTACCTCCGGCACGTGACTGGCCGTGTAGTGGACCACGCCGACCGGCAGGTTCGGTGGGAACACGCCGGCTTGAGCACTGGTAACGACCCGCTCGCCCTCTATGGGCGGGGAGCCCTCTGGCCAGAACAGCAAGCGCGGGCGGGCAGTGTTGTTTCCTGCAAGGATGGCATGCGCGCGGCTATGCTCCAGGGTCACCGGTATGCGGCTGTTGATATCGGTGATGAGCAGAAGCCGTGCTGAGCGCGCTCCCACTTCCGTGATCCTCCCAACCAGGCCGAATGCATCCAGCGCGATCTGCCCTTTGGTAACCGGGTGATTGGGGCCGAGGGCGAGCAGGGCTGCACGCGCATAAACCCCGCCAGCATCGGCCACTACCCGAGCCGTCACGAAGGAGGGAGCGGGTTCTGGCACCCAGTTGAGATTGGTCTTCAAGGCCCGGTTTTCGGCATCAAGCGCAAGCGCGACACCTTGCCACTCCCGCAGGCGATCGTTCTCTTCCCGCAGACGGGCGTTTTCGGCGCGCAGGGTCAGGAGCTCAGCCAGTCCCCCAGCGGCGTGCCGAACACCCGCCAGCGGGCCAGCGAGCGCTAGGTAGATAGGTGCTAGCGCATCGGCAAACGCTAGTCGTGCCCGGTCGGCGAGAACCGCGTCGGCTTTGCCGAGCAGCATGAGGCCGACCGATGCGGCGGCAAGCACGGGCAAAGTGAGTTTCGCGAGCGCCTGCCGCGCCGGGATCGATAGCCGGATGAGCACGCCACCTCCGCCTCAGGGTGCTGTTTCCTGGTTACAGGCAGATAGTGTTCAATACATGGAAATCAGCACGTTCTGCAGACGCTTGGGCTCTTCCAGGGCGCGGCCAGTGCCGAGCGCCACGCACTGCAGCGGGTCTTCCGCGACCAGAGTGGGTAGCCCGGTCGCCTCCCGCAGCACCTCATCCAGGCGATACAGCAAGGCGCCGCCGCCCGTTAGTACGATTCCTTTATCGACAATGTCGGCGGCCAGTTCGGGGGGCGTATTTTCAAGGGTCACCTTTACCGTCTCGATGATTGCCAGCACGGGCTCGGCGAGGCTTTCGGCAATCTGTCTTTGAGTAACGATGATCTCGCGGGGCACGCCGTTCATCAGGTCCCGGCCGCGGACTTGCTTATAGGGGCCGTCTTCGCCCGCATCTGGGGCGCAAGCGGCGCCGAGCTCGATCTTAATCCGTTCGGCTGTCGCCTCGCCGATGAGCAGATTATGATGCCGGCGGATATAGCTGATGATAGCCTCATCCATTTTATCGCCACCGACGCGCATACTGCGGGCATAGACGATGCCCCCTAGGGAAATTACCGCCACCTCGGTGGTGCCGCCGCCGATATCGACGATCATGCTGCCCGACGGCTCGGTGATCGGCAGCCCAGCGCCAATGGCTGCGGCCATTGGTTCCTCGATCAGGCGCACCCGGCGGGCGCCAGCGCTTTCGGCGCTTTCCTGGATGGCCCGGCGTTCGACCGCGGTTGAGCCGGAAGGGACGCAGACCACGATTGTGGGCGAGGCAAAGCCTCTTCGATTATGCACCTTGCGAATGAAATGCTTGATCATTTCTTCGGCCACCTCGAAATCGGCAATCACGCCCTCACGCAATGGCCGGATCGTCGAGATATTGGCCGGGGTGCGTCCGAGCATTTGCTTCGCTTCGTCGCCCACCTTCAGCACTTGCTTTCTGCCGCGAACGTCGCCGAGCGCCACCACGCTTGGCTCGGCGAGGACGATGCCGCGGCCTTTCACATAAACCAGCGTGTTGGCGGTGCCGAGGTCGATCGCTATGTCGGCCGACATAGCGCCGAGCAGCCGAGAA
>JAFAHH010000017.1 GCA_019237355.1 Acetobacteraceae bacterium
GCGGACAGGGCCCATCGCCAACAAAGCAGGCGGGACGCTGGTCTGACGCCCACGCAATAAATTGAGTGGCCTTGTCCCCCCAACAAGGATGCCGAGATGCGCATCACTTTCTTATCACTGGCCGCCGCAATTGTTCTGGCCGCCGCGTCTGTTCAGGCCGCACCGGTCCCAAATACCAGGCACGCCAAATCGCACGAAACCCCTGCCCAGAACGTGGTGAAGAGCCAGCAATACGATCACCTCGTCAGCTCCAACGCGGGCTTCCGCGCTGCTCGAATGAAAAAGGAGTGCGGGCCGATCAGAGATCCCGGGTTGCGCAGCAGCTGCCTGGCTTCGTTCAACGCATACGAACCGCGCTAGGATCTGGAGCGGAACGGGCCTGTTGGCATGAAGCCGCGGCAGAATAGCTGGGCTTCTAGCTGCGTTACTCCCGGTCTCCAGTGGGACCCTGCCGGTCTCATTGGCTTACTCGGGGCCCAACAGGGGTATCCTTGAAGATGTTACCCTTCTCTTTCGGTTTATCGGCGCGCGGCGCGGCGCAAAATGACATCCGGCCAGGAAACCGCTACCGCCGTCCTCTCGGCACCCATTTCGACGCGATCGCGACAGTGCTCGAATTATGCCCAGACCTGGTGGGAATACCGCATGTGCGCTTCACCATCGCTATCAGCCGGTCTTCCGGGGCTCAGGTTGACGCGGACACGCGGGTGCTGGCTCTGCAATCGTTTCTCGAAACGTATTGCGAGCGGGTAGTGTAGGGCGACCCAGGCCAGGCCTCGGTCGACGCTGCGCGGCCGATCGAGCTCGTCGCCGAGGGCTGCGGGCGGCTGACGCCAGGAGGCCGCCCGGTCGAACCCTCTCGTCAAGGCCAATATGGTCACCAGCCCCCGCCCCACCAGTAACCCCACCCCCAATACGGCGGCGGCGGCGCAGCCCAGTAACGGCGCGCCAGGCTTTCCTTCTGGAGACAACTGGCAAAGGCGTCGGTGCCGGGGTGAAAGCCATACCCCGCACACGTCGCCTCGTCCTCACGGCGGAGTTCCTCGGGGGAGACGCAGGAGGTCAGGCCCAGGGCCAGGGCGCAAATCAGCCACGCGAACCCGAACAATCGCCCGGCCATTCGGGGGCCTCCTTTGAGCGGTCCCGTTGTTCAGTAGCAGGGTAGCCCGTCAGCGGCAATCGGCCCTGCAGCGAGGCAGGAGCGCCCAAAACCGGTGGAGGTCTGGGGAGTTTTACACCACCGTATGGGATATGATAGAATCGCCCGAGTCGACCGAATAGGTTGCGGTCGATGGGTTGGTCCTAGCGACGCTTGCGGAGGTGCGGGGAATGTTCGCTTGACATCACCCGTATTATAAGGGGTGAGCGTCGAGGTACAGGAGGGGTATATGACTGTTGGCCGGCTGTATGGGAAAACTGGTCGGGGGCTAGCCGTCTCCGCCGCGCTCCTGACCGCGATCGGGCTGACGACGGTGCCTCGGCCGGCAGATGCAGATGGGAGTTGGGGTTGGCATGGGGGTGGGGGCTGGCATGGCGGCGGCGGGATCGGTGCTGGCGCTGCTGTCGCCCTCGGGCTGGGAGCCTTCTTCCTAGGGTCCTTGTTTTCGCATCCCGCTTATAATCCTTATTACTATCCACCGCCGCCGGCTTACTACCCGCCGCCCGCCGGTTATTATCCGCAGGGGCCCTATTCGTATCCTCCCAATCCGCAGGGGTCCTATTCATATCCCTCGAACCCGCCGGCGTCGTATTCGTACCCCGCCAATGTACAGGCGCCGTATTCATATCCCTCGAATCCACAGCCGCCATATTCCTATGTTTCCAATTCACAAGTGCAGTCGTATTCATATTCAGGTAATCCGCAGGTGGCGTATTATCCTCCCTCGCGGAGCTGTTGGAGCCCCTATTACCATTACTACTACGCCTGTTGAGTAGTAGGGTCAGCCGGACACCGGCGCTGAGGGGGCCCGTAAATCGCCGCCCGACGGGGCCCGTAATTCTGCTCGGGAGGCCGATCTGGTCGAGCACAGAGTGCCGCGGTTGGTCGGGCAGCAGATATTCGGGATTGCCCTGGGCAGAAGACCTTATCGGCCACGACCAGTTGCGCCACGACCCCAGTGGTGGCGGTGGTCGCCGGCAAGGTGGCAGCAAAGCCGGCCAATTGCGCACCGCTGGCCGGCAAAATCCACGCTCAACCGGCTGAAATTGAGCCGGGCGGAGCTGACCCGCTGTCACAAGATCAGCCATGCTGGCGCAGCGATCGAGGGATTGTTTGTCGATCTGTGTCTCGAACTCCATGCGGCGCCGCCGCCGCAGATCAGCCCTGACCTCGACGTCACCGACGACCCGCTGCACGGGCAACCGGAAGGGCGCTTTTCCCACGGCTATTACGAGACGCTATTTGCCGCTCTTTGTGTTCTGCGGCCGGCATCTGTTGGCCGCCAGTTCGCCCGCGCCTCATGGGGCAGCATCCGCCTCAAGCTTTTGAAGATCGGTCGACACTCCGCAACGCGCGATATCGATCTGATGGAAATCTGCTGGTCCCGTTAAATTATCGAGTCTGGGCGCCTGGCGGCTCTAGAAGGAGTGACCATGAAAAAATCGTCGTTAACCGTTTGGTGCGTGTTGCTCCTGGTTGCCGCGTGCGCGTCTGTCACGCATGGCTCGCTAGTCTGGGCGCAGGCCGTCCCGCTGGCGGCCACTTCGGTCTCCCTCTCCGTTTCGCCAAGCGGCCGTTATCTTCAGCTCTCGACAGGCACCCCGTTCTTGATAGTCGGCGATAACGGTTCGGCGCTCTTTCAAAACCTTCCGCTGACGGGCACGAGCTCCGGCCAGTCAAACGCAAACGCCACATTCTACCTCTCGACCCGCGCGAGTCAGGGCGTCAACGCGGTTTGGGCTACGGCGATCTGCAGCAACTTCTCCGGCTGCGCGAGCAACGCTTCTCAGACGTACGACGGGCTGGTGCCCTTTAGCGCGACCATATCATCCTGCGGGACGAAAACGCCGAACTGCTATGACATGAGCACCGCTGGGCAGGGCTCAACGTCGAACTACTGGGTCCGGATGGACGCGATGATCAACCTCGCCGCGAGCTACGGCATCGTGGTGTTCTTCAATCCAGTGGACACCGGTAACTGCAACGCCCACAACGACAACCCTCTCTGGCCGATGCTGACCACGAACCGTTCGATCAGCAAAAGCGGGGCGACTAACACATACGATTTCGGAGAATTCCTCGGCAACCGCTACAAGAGTTTTCCAAAAATCGTTTGGCTCCACGGCGACGACTACTCGTGCAATGGCCAGGGCGGAGGGAGGCCTGCCGCGGACGACCTGCCGGTGCTCGACATAATGAACGGCATCGCAGCGGCCGGTGACACACACCCGCAAACAATAGAATTGTGGTCGTTACCGCCGTCCTCCTCGTTCGACAACGCGTCTTTTGTGCCGCCCACGGGCCAAGTCAACGTCAACGGAGTGTACACGTATAATCCAAACTACGTTGAGACGCTGCACGCGTGGAACCAGGCGAAAGCGCCAGTGGTGATGCTGGAGACCAACTACGAGTGGGACAACAACCTCGAATACGAGCCAAACGACCCGAACTGCGGTTACTCGTCCCATTCCAGCCAGTGCATGTACGAGTACACAATCCGCAAGCAGTTTTATCAGGCGACCCTGTCGGGTGCCAACGCAGGGTACATCACAGGCGAGTACCCGATCTCCACCGCGGGGTTCTGCCTGCTGCCATCGACCTGCACGGCAGGGACTGGGTGGATCAACTACTTGAACTCCACTGGGATGACCAACTTTGGGTACTGGGCATCCCTGTTCCTCAACAACGGCATTCCTTGGTGGGAGCTGACGCCGGATCAGGGCAACACGTTCGTTACCGGGGGCCGCGGGATGGCGTTCTCGAGTTCGGGGTCTTGCACGGCCAACAGCCACGCTAAATGCATAACCCCGGACAACTACGTCACCGCGGCCAGCTACTCGACGTCATCGGCCTCCGGTTTGCTCGTCTATATCCCGTGCTATGCAACCAGCTCCAAGTACGGCTGCGCTGGGACTGGCGGCGTGACCGTAGCAATGAACCAGCTGGGGACCAGCCCGACTGCTCGCTGGTACGACCCGACCAGCAAGGCCTTCACGACGATCTGCTCGCCAAGCGGGACGGCGTGCAGCACCGGGTCCCAGACTTTTACGCCTACCGGCGCGAACGGCGCGGGCGATCCTGACTGGGTGCTGGTCATCACCGCAGCCCCAGGGTAGAGCCGTGTGTGAGAAATTAGTGCTGCGCCAATCCCGGGCCGCTCAGGTAGATGGCATTGGAACAGCCCGCGGAGCAGGCCGTTGCTGTTCATTCCGCCCGCTGCCGAGCGCTGGGACGCGCAACGCCAAAGTCGGAAACTGTGCGCGAAGTCGCCCTTCAAGGGACGGCAGGGTTGTTCCTGCTGCGGAGGCGCGAG
>JAFAHH010000039.1 GCA_019237355.1 Acetobacteraceae bacterium
GCCCCTGGGCCACCGCCAGCCCGAGCGCCCCGTCGCCAACGGTTCCGCTCACCCACACCCCGTCCCCCACCCGCGCCCCAGCTCGGGAGACCGCTTCCCCCGGAGCCACATGCCCGATTGCGGTGAGCGATAGAGTAATCGGCCCGGGCGTTGATGTGGTATCCCCGCCCAGCAGACTGATCCCAAACTTGCGCTGATCCTCCTCGAGACCCGCCGAAAGTCCGGCGAACCACGCATCCGACGTCGTGACCGGAGCCGATACGGTCATCAAATATCCAAGCGGCATTGCCCCTTTAGCGGCAAGATCCGAGAGGTTCACCCGTAGCAGCTTGCGTCCGACGAGGTCCGGCGGATCGTCGGGCAAAAAATGGACCCCGGCCACCATGGCATCCGTGGTCAACACCAGTTCCCGGCCGGCGGGCGGCGTAATCACGGCGGCATCGTCCGCAAGCTCCCGCGCCCCCGGCCCGGCTAGCTTCCGGAAATGCGTGGCGATCAGTTCAAATTCGGCAGGCAGCACGGCCGGTGCTTATTCGAAGAATCGGGCCGGCCGGAACTCCCGCAGGACATCGCATGTCCGGCCACCCACCACCTCCTCCGCCACCGCGCGGCCCAGAAACGGCGACAGTGTTACGCCACTATGGGTCACCACCAAATAATACCCGCGAAGCCGCGGCATCGGGCCCACCGCCGAGAAACCATCGGCCGGAATGGGACGAACCGCAACCCGCACCGCCTCTGCCTCAACTTCCCCCATCGAGGGCAGCACCCGCCGGGCCCGCGCGACCAGCTCGCTTGCCTGCGCCATGGCCGGGTTTAGCGGCGTCTCAATCGATACCGTCTCATCCGTCTCATCCGAGTGCAGCATAAGCCGCCCTGCGCCATCCGGCCGGACGTTCACCCCTGGGGTATGGAGAACGCGGGACAGTCCCGTCGCGATTGGCGGGGTGAAGGCCAGAAACCCGGCCGTTCCGGCAAGCGGCAGCCGTAGCCCGGCCTCTTGCATCGCGCCGTTAACCCAGCGTCCGGCGCAATTTACGACGACGTCGGCCTCAAGCAGCCGGCCGTCTTCGGTGCGCACGCCGCCGACACGATCGCCTCGCAACACGACCTCAGTCACGTGCGCCCCGCTGGACACGTGCCCTCCGTGCCGTTGGGCAGCCGAAAGCATCGCGTGCGCATACACTACGGGATCGATCCAGCCCTCTTCAGGATAATACGTAATGGCTGACCCGCTCACCGCCGCGGGATCAACATCCGGCTCCATATCCTGCAAGTCTTTCGCGGTGATACGCTCGACGATGTAACCCCACTTTTTCAGCCGCTCGATTTCAGCCGATTGGTCCGACGCCTTCGCGGGAGAGACCCATTCCACGGCGCCTCCACCATGCCACCACGGCGCTGCGCCGAACTGCTGGCGCACGACCGCATGCTCCCTCATTCCCGCGACGTTCAAATTATGGTAAGCACGCGGCCGCTTGTGCCGCGAGTTCACCCAGGCAAAACTTGCGCCAGATGTTCCGGCGCCTACACGTTTAGCTTCGATCAGCGCTACCCGTGCGCCTGCCTGGGCAATGCGCAGGCACACGGAGGCCCCGACGACACCGCCTCCAATGACAATAACGTCTGGCACAGCAACCCTCGTCTCACGGGTCTATGCCTGGTTGCACACGCGACACCTCATTTGCACCAAGTACCCGGCTAGCGCATAGGCACTCCAGCGCAACCAGTAATAGCTAGAGCCGCCGGCCGAGCTCGCGGATTATGCCTCCGCCATATCCCGCGTCGCACGGATCGGCAGCTTTAGCGTCTTGCACAGCGCAACGAGATTTGCATCCCGCGGCCGGGTTCTGCCCATCTCCCAAAAGTAAACGCAAGGAGAGGTCACACCGACGCGCTCGGCAACCTCGGATACCGACATGCCTCGCGCCAGCCGCGCCTCGCGCAGATAACGATGAAAGGGAACTTTCTTAGCCAATTTAGCTCTCCTGACAAACGGCTATGAACCACACCGCCCAACATGGGACCGCCTGCCAATTAACGCAACCGTGCAGGAGGCGCTAGATCGTCTCTTTCAATTCTTTAGAAGCGCGGAAAGCTACCTTCTTGCTCGCCTTGATTTTAATCGCTTCCCCCGTCGCCGGGTTCCGCCCCATCCGCGCCGCGCGCTTACGAACTTGTAAAATCCCCAGCCCAGTCAGCCGCAAACGGTCCCCTTTCTTCAGATGACGCGTAGCTGTATCGACAAGGTCGTTCAACAGCGCCTCGGTCTGGCGCCGGGATAGCTCGTGGCGCTCCGCAAGCTCAGCAGCCATCTGCCGCAGCGTAACTGTTGCGGCAGCCGCAGCGGCTTTCTTTCCAGTCGGGGCAGTTGCCTTGGCCATCTTCTCGATCCTTATCGGTATCCATTTATTCCTGCAACGCCTACCCGAAGCCCGTCAAGCAAGCATCCACCACCCCAAAGCAGCGGTTCCAGCAGAATCGGGCAGGCACTGCTTCGATACACACAAAGCCGAAAATAACCGCCCATAGCAATACCTATGTGGTCACCGCTGGACCATTTTGTTGCTTCCCTGGGCTTGGCACGCTGCCCCCGCATGCCCGACGCAAAGTTTGTTCCATAGCAGAAAGATGTATATCACCGGGGCGTGAGCAGCACTTTCAGAGCTTTCTTGACTAATTGTAAGCCTCTGCCGAACATACTCTGCCCTGTGGTCTCCGCCGGCAAAACCCTCTAACTCGCTATATGCCCGATCATCTCACAACCGACGTTGCCATTATAGGCGCAGGGCCCGTTGGGCTTTTCGCCGTCTTTCAGCTCGGAATGCTGCAGCTCAGTAGCGTGCTGATTGACGCCCTTCCCGAGTCCGGGGGCCAGTGTGCCGCCCTCTACCCGGAAAAGCCGATCTACGACATCCCGGCGCATCCACGTGTCGGCGCCGCAGAGCTGATCGAGGCGCTTGAGCGCCAGATCGCGCCCTTTCATGCCCCGCGTCTGCTTGGCCGTGTGGTCACTTGTCTCTCCGGTGGACCCGCCGATTTCACTCTCAATACCAGCCAAAATGATATTGTGCGCGCCCGCGCTGTCATCATCGCGGCGGGGGCCGGCGCGTTCGGTCCCAATCGCCCGCCGTTAGAGCATCTGCCGGCTTATGAAGCCACAGGCGCCGTGCAGTACTTCGTCCGCCGCCGCGAAGACCTCCGAGGCCGCCGCGTCATCATCGCTGGCGGCGGCGACTCAGCGGTCGATTGGGCGTTGGCCCTCAAGGACGTTGCCCGGGTCTCCGTGGTTCACCGCCGTCCGCGCTTCCGCGCCGCGCCGGAAAATGCCGCTCAGCTCAGCGCAGCCGCCGACAGAGGCGAGTTGGATCTCGTCATCCCCTATCAACTCCACGCCCTCCACGGCGAAGCGGGCCGGCTCCACGCTGTGGAGGTCGCTACCCTCCAAGGCGAAACCCGCCTGCTGGAAGCCGACGTCCTGCTCCCGTTCTTCGGGCTTGCAACAGATCTTGGCCCCATCGCCCGCTGGGGCC
>JAFAHH010000043.1 GCA_019237355.1 Acetobacteraceae bacterium
CGACCCCAGTGCAGCCCGCCTCCGCCGGATGGACCTTCAACCTAACCCCGTATTTCTGGCTGACCACCTTCCGATCCAATCTCAGCTTCACGGGGCCGCGGGGCAACACTGTCTCGGAATCGATCACCGCCGGCATCAACGAATACATTTCGCACCTCAACTTCGCCTTGATGGGCGGAGCGGAGGCGCGATACGACCGGTTCTCGGGTCTTGGCCGACCTCGTCTATGCGAGCCTCAGCTTCAAAAATGAGTTGGGCGCCAACCGGCTTCGCGACGTGAATGCCGGCGGCCTGTCGATCCCGATTCTGCGCGGCCAGCAGCTCTTCACTGGCTCACGCACCGACGCCAAGATCGGGAGCCTCGCAGGGGGGTATACCCTGGCTTCGGGCGCTTGGGGCAACGTGGACGCCATTGCCGGGGTTCGTATCCTGAGCGTGAGCAGCAAGTTCAACTACACGCTGAGTGACGATATCAGGCTGCCGGACGGGACGGTCGCCCTGCCCCGCAACGGCAATCTGAACCTCGGCCAAACCTACCTCGGGGGTGTCGGCGGCATCAGGGGCCGGCTCAATATCGGCGACGGCCGGTTTTTCATCCCCTATTACCTCGATGCCGGAGGCGGCGGCGTTCCATTCACCTGGCAGGCCTATGCCGGGTTGGGATATAGAACGGGCTTCGCCGATCTCTCGATCGGCTATCGTTGGCTCGATTTCCAGAAGAACGGAAAAAAACAGGCCGTGGAAAACCTATCGCTGGGCGGCGCTGTCCTGGCGGCGGCGTTCCGATTCTAGGGCACGATCGCTTGAGACGGAATCGGGTTCCCAATTCGCGAGCGAATTGGGATCCCGATCGTCGGAAAGCCTCAATCGTGCTCTCAAACAAGATTCGCTAGAGCATGTTTTTTGTAAGCCGAAACAAACATGCTCTAGCAGGCTGCGGAAAAACGCTGAACTCGGTCGTTCGTAAAGCAACGAAAGAAGGTCAGGGGCTTTGCCCCTGGACCCCAGCAAAGGCAGAGCCTTTGCAATCCAATCGCGTAGTGGGTCGGGTCTGGGGCCTTTCGGCCCCGTCATGCGAACAGCATGCTCCCCGCATGACGGGTCCAGGGCAAAGCCCTGGCCTTCCTATTTCACTGCTAGAGCGGTTTCCACCCCGTTAGCGCGCGATGGGCCGGTACTTGATCCGGTGCGGCTCGGTCGCGTCGGCTCCCAGCCGGCGCCGCTTGTCTTCCTCATAAGCCTGGAAATTGCCTTCGAACCACTCGACATGACTATCGCCTTCGAAGGCAAGGATGTGGGTCGCCAGCCGGTCGAGAAACCAGCGATCATGGCTGATGATGACTGCGCAGCCCGCAAATTCGGTCAAAGCCTCTTCAAGCGCGCGCAGCGTATCCACATCGAGGTCATTGGTTGGCTCATCGAGCAGAATGACGTTGTGCTCGGCCTTCAGCATCTTCGCGAGATGCACCCGGTTGCGCTCGCCGCCAGAGAGGATGCCAACCTTCTTCTGCTGGTCGGCGCCCTTGAAGTTGAAGGCGCCAACATAGGCCCGCGACTGCACGGCCCGCTTGCCGAGATAGATCACGTCCGCGCCGCCGCTGATCTCCTCCCAAACGGTCTTGTTCGCATGCAGGCTATCCCGGGATTGATCGACATAGCCGAGGGCGACCGTCTCGCCGATTCGCAGCGCGCCCGCATCGGGCTTGTCCTGGCCGATGATCATCCGAAACAGAGTGGTTTTGCCCGCCCCATTCGGACCGATCACGCCGACAATGCCGCCCGGCGGAAGCTTGAAGCTCAGATCATCGATCAGAAGGCGGTTGCCAAAGCCCTTGCGCACCCGTTCCGCCTCGATCACCACGTTGCCGAGTCGCGGACCTGGCGGGATCACGATTTCGGCCATGCCTCCTGCCTGCTCCTGGGAACTGACCAACATCTCCTCGTAGCGCTGGATGCGGGCCCGGTTCTTCGCCTGCCGGGCGCGGGGCGAGGAGCCGATCCACTCCCGCTCGGCGGCCAACGCCCGCTGACGGGCGGTCTCCTCCTTTTCCTCCTGCGCGAGCCGCTTCAGTTTCTGTTCGATCCAGGAAGAGTAATTGCCTTGGAACGGGTATCCACGGCCGCGCTCGATCTCGAGGATCCAATTGGTGACATTATCGAGAAAGTACCGGTCGTGGGTAACAACCAGGACGGTGCCGGGATATTCGCGCAGCGTGCGCTCGAGCCAAGCGACGCTTTCGGCGTCGAGGTGATTGGTCGGCTCGTCGAGCAGCAGCAGATCAGGCCTTTCCAGCAAAAGCCGGCAGAGCGCCACGCGGCGCCGCTCGCCGCCGGATAGCGTGGCCACATGCGCATCCGCCGGCGGGCAGCGCAGCGCATCGAGTGCGACCTCGACACGCCGGTCCAAATCCCAGCCGTCCCCTGCATCGATCTTTTCCTGGAGGTGCGCCTGCTCCCGCATCAGCGCATCCATATCGCCCTCGTCCATAGGCTCAGCAAACCGCATGCTGATCTCGTTGAAGCGATCAAGCGCGGCCTTCAGGGGGGCGAAGGCTTGCTCCACATTTTCGCCGACCGTCTTGGTGGGGTCGAGCTGAGGTTCCTGCTCCAGGTAGCCGACCCGGATGCCCTCCGCCGCCCAGGCCTCGCCCCCATAGTCCTTCTCGATCCCGGCCATGATCTTCAGCAGGGTGGACTTGCCGGCGCCGTTCACACCGAGCACGCCGATCTTGGCGCCGGGCAGGAAGGAGAGGGTAATGCCCTTAAAAACCTCCCGGCCGCCGGGATAAGTCTTTGTCAAATCCCTCATCACATAGACGTACTGATAACTGGGCATGCAATCGGGCTCCTTATCGGGAAGACATGGCGAGGACGGCGCGCTCGCGGTTGCTCGCGCGGCGTCCTCCCCTGTTTCGCTTTGAAGCCTGCGCCCGGCAGGACTCGAACCTGCAACCAAGCCGTTATGAGCGGCCCGCTCTGACCAGTTGAGCTACAGGCGCATGCTGGCCCTGTTGTGGCGTTGCCGCGCGGTGGGCGCAAGATACCGCCCACGGGTTGCTTAGCGGGATTTTAAGGATCAGCGCCGATTCTGGCCCTATGAGTCACACTATTGCGACCAGTCTCTTTCCCCCGCTTGCCATGCCGGGCTGGCGCTGGCCGGGCGCGCTGGGCACGATTCGGGGTAAAATCTTTGCGGCCTTCTTTGGGATGACGCTGATTGGCGCCTGCCTGGGTTGGCAATCCGTAGCGGGCGTCCGTCATGCCGGATCGCTCGTGGTCGAAACATTCGACAAGTCGCTGATGTCGATCGACTACGCCCGGTCCGCCGCGGCCGATTTTGCGGGGATGCAAGCCGCTTACGCCCGCTACACCGTGAGCAGCGATCCAGCCGTGCGGCGCGATCTTGAACGGCGAATCCAGAACTTGGCGGGAACCTTGCATGAGGATTTGGGCGTAGCGAGCGCACGCTCGCAGTCTGAACGGGCCGCCGAGGCGGCCCATCAAGTCGCGCAGGCCGTGGATAAGTGGCTGGCCGCACGGAATTCCAGCAACGCTGAGCGCTGGGCGGAACTGGATGGCTATGCCGCCACCGCCGACCAGAAAATCGACCTGCTTATCAATTACACCGCGGGAGATGGATTCCTCTATCGCCAAAGCGCACTGGCCGCGATCGCAAAAGAGACTGCGATCAGCCTTTCAGGCACAGGGATCGCGCTGGTTCTGACCACCTTGATCACTTGGCTCCTGGCGCGCCGCATCGAGGGGCCCGTATCGGCTGCTTCGGCAGCCGCAGCGCGGATTGCGGACGGCGAGCTCGATACCCCGATCCCGGTTGGCGCGGCCGATGAGCTTGGCGCCTTGCTGAGCTCGATGGCAATCATGCGCAACAACATCCGGGCGATGGTGGAGCGGGAGGTGGCGCAACGGCGCTCGGCCCAGAGCCGGCTTACCGACGCGATCGAGGGTTCACGGGAGGGTGTGATCCTGGTCGATCCCGAAGGCGAAATCATTATCGCCAACTCGGCGGCGGCGACGCTCCTGAACCGGATCGCCGATCAGCTTCGCCCGGGCGTTCCATTTGCGCGCTTGGTCCACGCGGCCGTGAAACGCGGCATCTTCGCCGCGGGGATACAACCGCGACAGCATTTCTCAGGGGCCATGCCTTTTGCAGGCGAGGCGCAGCTCGCGGACGGAAGATGGCTGCGCATCAGCCGGAGTACAACGCAAGATGGCGGATTTGTTGCTATTTGCAGCGAGATCACCGCCCTGAAGAACCGGGAGGCGGAACTCGAGGCGATTAATATTCGCTTCGATGCCGCACTCAGCAACATGTCGCACGGTCTGTGCCTATTCGACGCTCAGGAGCGGCTGCAGGTTATAAACAACCAATTCTGCGACCTTTATAAAATTCCGCCTGATCACGCCAAGCTAGGCATGACGATGCGCGAGCTGGTCCAGGCTAGCCTGATAGCTGGCAACCATCCCGGGCGCAGCCTGGATGAGGTGTATGCGAAGCGGCGACAACTCGTTGATGGCCGGAAGCGGGCCGTGCAAATACGCGATTTGGCTGGTGGCCGAGTCATCGTGACCCGGCACGAGCCGCTGCCGGGCGGCGGCTGGGTTAGCACGCATGAAGACATCACTGAGCAGCGGCGGCAAGAAGCACAGATCGCGCATATGGCGCGACATGATGCCCTGACCAACCTTCCGAATCGGACACTCTTCAATGAGCGAATCGCCCTAGCCCTTTCGCAGCTCGGTCGAGATGCGTGGTTTGCGGTGCATTGCCTCGACCTTGATCATTTCAAGAACGTGAACGACACGCTTGGCCACGCGATGGGCGACAAGCTGCTCCAGGCTGTTGCGCAACGGCTGCTCGGCGCCCTGCGCGAGAGTGATACCGTGGCGCGGCTTGGAGGCGATGAGTTTGCCGTAGTTCAAGCTGGAATCGAGCGCCCGGAAGATGCCGAATCATTGGCGCGCCGCTTGGTTGGCAGAATCGGCGAGGTCTTCGAAATAGATGGGCATCGGCTGAATATCGGAACCAGTATTGGCATCGCGGTGGCGCCAGAGGACGGCGCCAGCGCCGAGGATCTGCTGAAAAATGCCGATCTAGCGCTGTATCGCTCGAAAGCAGACGGCCGGGGCACTTTCTGTTTCTTCGAACCAGCGATGGATGCGCGCATGCAGGCCCGGCGCGCTCTCGAACTCGATCTGCGGAACGCGCTTGCTAGAGGCGAATTCGAGTTGCTTTACCAGCCGCTCTACGATGTATCTCTTTGCCGCATTAGCGGTTTCGAGGCGCTCGTCCGATGGCGCCATCCCAAACGGGGAATTGTTTCCCCAGCAGAGTTCATCCCGCTTGCCGAGGAGATCGGCCTCATTGTCCCCCTCGGCGACTTCGTTCTCCGCCGGGCTACGGCGGAAGCAAGGTCCTGGCCCCATGATATCAAAGTGGCGGTGAATGTTTCACCCGCGCAGTTCAAAGGTGCGCAGCTTGTCGAGAGTGTTGCCCGGGCGCTAGCCGAGTCTGGCTTGCCTGCAGAGCGGCTTGAACTGGAAATCACCGAGTCAGTTTTGCTTCAGGATAACGCCGCGACGCTCGCCGTTCTGCACGCTCTTCGTAGCCTAGGGGTGCGCGTTTCGATGGACGACTTTGGAACCGGGTATTCCTCCCTGAGCTATTTGCGCAGCTTTCCGTTTGATAAAATCAAGATCGACCAATGCTTCATCCGCGATCTCCCAACAAATCAAGATTCCGGTGCAATCGTCCGCGCGATTACCGGACTGGGCCGCAGCATGGGGATGCGGATCACGGCTGAAGGGGTCGAAACCGAATCGCAGCTCGATCAGGTGCGTCAGGAAGGCTGCTCCGAGGCACAGGGGTATTATTTCAGCCGACCGGCGCCGGCTGCCGACATTCCTACGCTGCTGGCCCGGTGGGGTGGGTAGAATGCGGCCGGGTCGCATCCTTGCGGCGGTCGCTTTCCTGGCGCTGGCCGGGCTTGCGTCATGGGCCACCTCTTCGCCGGCCGCTCAGGACACAAGTGGGCTGGCTGCGATGAAGGCGGCTTACCGTCATCCTGACCCCATTGAATATCCAGAGGATAACCCGTTCTCTGAGGCCAAGGAAAAACTGGGCCGAAAATTGTTTTTCGACCCGATTCTGTCGTTATCGCGCACCTATTCCTGCGCAAGCTGCCACAATCCGGATCTGGGATGGAGCGATGGGCTGCGTAAGGCGATCGGATTTTCTGGAGCAGAGCTCAGCCTGCATGCGCCGACTCTGCTGAACATTGCCTGGATTCCGATCCTGGGCTGGGACGGAAGGTTTCAGGACCTAGAATCCGTGACGTTTGCGCCGATCTCCGCGCCATTGAACATGGGCCTTCCGAAGCAGATGCTGATTGATCGCCTTACTGCAGACCCGGCCTATGTATCGGCGTTCACGGAGGCCTTTGCGAAGCCAGAGATTACGGAACGGACAATCGAGCAAGCGCTCACCACATTCGAGCGGACGATTATCTCGGACGAAAGCCCCTTCGACCGGTGGATTGGTGGTGATGAGGGTGCAATCTCGGATGCCGCGAAGCGCGGCTTTGCACTATTCAACGGCCGTGCGCATTGTGCCGAGTGCCATGCGGGATGGGCATTCACCGATGGTTCGTTTCACGACATTGGCGTCGCGCGGGGCGATGATTTAGGGCGGGGCCGATTCTTTCCGAGCTCGGTAAAGCTGCAGTACGCATTCAAGACGCCGACGCTGCGCGATGTAGCCAAGCGGGCGCCCTACATGCATGACGGGTCGGTTCCAACCCTGGAGGCCGTGGTCGATCACTACGACCAGGGCGGCATCGAACGTCCGAGCCGGGCAGAGCCGATCATGAAACTTCAGCTTTCGGTTCGCGAGAAGAGCGATCTGGTGGCGTTTCTCAAAACCCTTACCGGGGATCGTGCAAAGCCGGTCGAGCCCCACTGAGCGGTGCCGGCGCATGCGTTTCGCGCCAGCCGCATTCTCCGTGCATCAAGGGGGATTGGGTTCAGCCGGTTACCTGCTGGAGCGCCCAGCCGATGCTGGCGAGACCCGCTATCAGCAGTGACCCGCCACAAAACTCAAGCTTCGCTGCTGCGCCTGGGTAGCGAGTTGCTAAGGAGGCGAGGGTTGCGCCTGTCGCGACGAGGATGAGACTAACCATGGTAGCTGCTCCGGTTCTCAGTTTGCGGGTGTGTATAAATAAAGATACGCCGGTCCGGTAAACAAAATCTTGCCTTACAACCAAAAGTAGAAGATAATGCCAGACAGATCGCTTTTTTAGAAGTGTCGGAATTCAAGGACCGCATGGAAAAGCTAACATTTAGCAGATATCGCCTTTCGGCCATCGCTACCCTGAGCACGGCATACACATTGATTTCGCCCAAGTTTGCGTTTGCACATGTCAAATGGTTCTGTGCCTTCGATGTCGCCTCACAGCCGAGATTTCTCAAGGACGTGCTCACCTCAGACTTCGGGGAGCTCGGGGCGGTATCGGTCGCGTTATTGCTCTTAGGCGCCGCGCTCGAGCGGACCGGACTAGGAGAGGCGCTTCTGCGGGCGCTCGACCGCACGACAACCTTGTTGCGCGAAAGTTCCGAGATCGTCATTCGTGCGCTGCTCGGGGCCTTCTTCGTCGCCCTTTGGACAAAAGGAGGCATCATCCTTACGCCGGAGCTAACCACGAATGTGGAAGGCATCTCGTGGCTACAGCTCGCCATTGCCGCTGGGCTGATCTGGCGCTCGACCATGATTTTGTCGGCCTTAGGCATGCTGGCATTATACGCGATCGGAATAGCGAGCGACGGCCTTTTCCATATGCTCGATTACCCGATTTTCGTGGGTCTCGCCATCTATATCGGGTCAGCCGGGCTAGGGCGGAGGCTTTTCGGGCTTCGTCCGCTGGATATTATGCGCTGGGCGGCAGCGATCACGATGATGTGGGCTTCGGTCGAGAAATGGGCCTACCCGCAATGGACCTTTCCTCTATTTACGAATAACCCGGCCATGACCATGGGTCTCGACCGCGAGTTCTTCATGGTTGCCGCGGGCATGGTGGAGTTCGCGCTGGCCTTTGGATTGGCTTGCACTCCGCTGGTCCGGCGTGTCGCGGCGACCATTCTGTGCGGGATGTTTGTCAGCGCGATTACCGGCTTCGGCAAAATCGATGCTATTGGGCATACACCGATCATCGCAGTCATGCTGGCGATCATGGCCGATGATGCGCGGGTGGCCCTGCGCTCGCCGGTATGGTACCCTGCCTATTTCACCGGAGCCGTGTTTGGGTTCCTGGCCGCATACTATGGCCTGCATGCAGCCTGGTTCGGCACGCTGATCGGCCTCTCCACTTAAGGCTCAAGGACCGTGATGCGGCGAACCGAAGATATCATGGCTACCGTACTGTCACCGGAAGGCGCATCTTCGGATGGATCGCGCAAAGTACAGTGAATGACCCTGCTACTGAGAAGGTCACATCAAAGCTAGATCCCGGCCGCTGGTCATATGAATCGAATTTGAAGTCTTGAGCATCTACATACATGTGGTGGATGAGGTCCCCATCGTCATTGACGAAGCGTACGGTTGAGCCCCGATCGATCTGCAAGGAAGATGGATGGAACATGCGCCCTTTCTGAGAGACCAGGTTGTTCCTCGGGCTGTGGGCGGCCACAGTCACCGCCGCCATCGTCCCAATAAGGGCAAGTAGAAAAAGCCCAGCGGCGGCGATTACTATTGGACCCGCTTGCCTGAGACCGCGTGTTTTTCTCACGAGCGCTGCCTTTTGTCCGTCGTTCGGGCGCCAAGTCTAGCGGCAAAGGGTGAATGAACCCTTGCCTTGGTGCTACTTCCGGGAATCAAGCCGCGGGCCGGCGTTCATCGATGAGTGCGAGCCCGAAGCTCCTGTGGGCTTATCTTTGCCCGCCCAGTCTGGCTGGCCTGGGTGATCAGCTCGCGGCAATTGTGGTCTTCGGCCGTGCCGAACTGGATGGTCGGCAACAGGGCGGCAAGGGGCGTCAGGAAGGTACCGAGTACTGCTGCGATCCCGCCGCGAACTCCGAGCTCCGTTGGGTTGGGAAGGATGCTGGGTTTCTTAAGCGGGCCTTTGACGTCTATCGGCGCTGGCAGTGAGCCGATGGTAAAATGCTTGGGTTCGGTTTTCAGTTCGAAGTCGATGGTCTGATTGCGAAAATCAATGTCGCCTGAGCCCATGATGTTGTGGTTTTCGGTATCAATCAAGAGAACCTTGCTCGTGAGTACGCCGCGATTGAGCGGCATATCGATAACCATGCAGCGCATGGGATCTCGGGACGGAATGCCCAGAGCGGACATCAGCGCGTTGCCAAACTCGAGGCCGGAAAGGTCGGCGAGCAGCGCGCTCAGATCGCCCCCCGCCATGAACAGCTTTACCTCTCCGTTGCCGTTTCCCATCATGGCGGCGACGGAGTTTCCGGTCGTGTCGATAGTGGCCCGCCCGCCGATCGTGCCAGCCCCCTCGAACAGGTGCGTGGCCGCCATCAGCCGCGCGACATCCACCCGTCTGAAATCAACGTCGGCTTTGGTGTGGATGACATTCTCGGGCGCCTCCATCGCGATATTCGCGGAGATTGCTCCCTTGCCGACCGTGAAGCTGGCCGGGTGCAGGTTGATGTTGCCGTCCGTAATGTCGAGATTCACCACGAGCTGGTCGAGCGGCATGTAACGGCCCTCGATATGGTCGGCGCGGTAGCGCAGCCGAACGTCGGCCGCCTTGAGCTTCGGGAGGTTGAAGGTTTTGTCAGGGAGCGCGCCCGGGCTCGCCTTGGCCTGTTCAATCGCACGACGCTGCTGCGGAGTCGCGGCCTCCGAGGGCGTACCGGGTGTCCCGCCGATGAAGCCCGCTAAATCGTTCAGATCCACCCGGCGCGACAAGAGGTCCGCCGTCAGCAGCGGCCGCTCCTTGCCCGGGTCAATCGCGATATTCCCGGCCAGATCGGAATGGCCAACCGTGCCCGCAAAATGATCGAAACGGATTTTGTTGTTCTGTCGATCATAATCCAGGGCACCGGCGACGTGATACGGCGGTGTCGCCGGGATCGGAATTCCGGTGAGATGATAGAGGTCAGCCATATCGGCGCCCCGGAGATCGAGCTTCACATCGGCGCCTTCGAATTTCAACGGATCCTGAACCGTTCCCTTCAATGATAGCCGCGTGGGGCCGTTTGCTAGCTGGAGGTCGATGGGGTACGGGTGCGATGCTTCGCGCAGGCTGAGCAACGCGCCCCCGACAAAGTGGCCCGTAATAGGCTGTCCGGCGTAAGTGCCTTTCGCATCGGCCACGATCTGGTCCTCTCGGTGGCCCTGTGCTCCCTCTCTCGTCGCCACATCGACATTGAAGTCAGCATTCAGCTTCGGCACCACTGCGTGTACGTGTCCATCGGTGATGCGCACAGCGCCAATCTGCGGCGAAGGACCGCCCCCTGAGCTGCCCAAGGCGAGCTGGTAATTGGATTGTCCAGATTTTGTTGCTTGGGCTTCAACGACGGGATGCTTGATGTCGATCTCGGGTATCCGAATTGCTTTGTTGTGCAAGTAGCCGGCTACGTCGATCGCTGCGGATAGACTATCGATTTTCGCAAGCGGGACCGGGGCGGGGAAACCGGGTGGGTTCTCGACCACAACATCGTCAAAAGTGACTCGGGTAAGACGGCCCAAATGCACGTGCATGTGGGCGATGCTTACTTTCCGGCCCAGTGCTGCGGAGGCACGACTCTCAACCAGTGGGATGAACCAGTCCCAATTCCAAAAAGCAATCACTAGCCCGATCGCGACAACAATGCCTCCGACCACCGCAAGCCAGCGTGGGAATCGGCGTGTAGCCATCTCAAGAACCTGCCGAATTGAGTGAGAACGGACCAGATGTGGCGAGGTTGCCCAACCCGAGCCGTCGAGCAACGATAGGAGCGATGCGCGCCGATGCTGACCGGCCTTTGGCTCGCTCTTTTATGGGCCGAGATAATCGAGACCGATATCCAGCGCCGGCGCGCTATGCGTAAGCCAGCCTACGGAGATTAAATCAACGCCCGTTTGCGCAATTGCTGGGGCGGTTTCGGGCGTGATCCGCCCGGACGCCTCTGTAATCGCCCGGCCAGAGGTGATTGAGACCGCTTCCGCTAATAGGGGGAGGCTCATGTTATCCAGCAACACCGCATCCACTCCGAGCTCGAGCGCTTCCTGAAGTTGGTCCAAGGTATCGACCTCGACCTGGATCTTGACCAGATGTCCGATCGCAGCGCGCGCTCGCTCCACGGCCGGGCTGATGCCACCGGCGATGGCGATGTGGTTGTCTTTGATCAGCACAGCGTCGTCCAGGCCGAAGCGGTGATTGCTCCCGCCGCCGACGCGGACCGCGTATTTTTGCAAACCGCGCAGCCCAGGCGTGGTCTTACGCGTGCAGACAATCCGGGCCTTCTGGCCGGCCGCGGCGGCGACGATCGAGGCGGTTGCAGTCGCGATGCCGCTTAAGTGACACAGGAAGTTCAGTGCTGTTCTTTCGGCGGTCAGTAAGCCTCGAGCCGGCCCCTCTATTGACGCGATGCGCTCGCCGGGTGCGACCGCATCGCCATCCCGGCGCTTGGCAAGGAGCCGAAGGGCCGGATCCATCATTCGAAAAGCCATGCAAGCAATGTCAAGCCCGGCGACCACACCGGCTTGCCGCGCGACCAGGGCGGTTCGGGCGCGCTGCGTTGGGGGTACGATCGCGTCGGTGGTGACATCGCCGGCACGGCCGAGATCCTCGAGCAGCGCCGCCCGGACCAGCGGTTCCACCATGAGGGCGGGAACAGGTGAGATGCTCATGTAGGCGGCAGGCCTCACACGGCGAGCATCCGCTCGACCGCCCGGCGAGCACGGGCTGCAATCGCGGGGTCGATGGTGATTTCGTGCCGGTTCTGCTCCAGCGCTTCGCGGATATTGGCGAGCGTAATCCGCTTCATGTGCGGGCACAGATTGCAGGGCCGGATAAATTCCAGCTCAGGGTGCTGGATTGAGACGTTGTCGCTCATGGAGCACTCGGTCAGCAACACGACCCGGCCCGGCTTATGGCCGGCGACATAGTCCGACATTGCCGCCGTGGAGCCGGAGAAATCTGCCTCTGCCACAACCTCAGGCGGGCATTCCGGGTGCGCCAAAATCACGACGCCGGGGAACTGCCAGCGTAACCCGCGCACCTCGGCCGCTGTGAACCGCTCGTGCACCTCGCAATGTCCGGCCCAGGTAAATATCTTTACATCGGTTTCGGCCGCGACGTTTTGGGCGAGGTATTCGTCGGGCAACATGATGACCTGCTCGGCGCCAAGCGATTCAACAATCTTGCGGGCGTTACTCGAAGTGCAGCAGATGTCCGACTCGGCTTTCACGGCGGCCGAGGTGTTGACATACGTCACGACCGGCACGCCGGGATAGCGCTGGCGAAGTAACCTCACATCCTTCGGGGTGATCGATTCCGCGAGCGAGCAGCCGGCGCGCGTATCCGGAATCAGCACCGTTTTTTCTGGGTTCAGCAACTTCGCCGTCTCGGCCATGAAATGCACGCCTGCGAGCACGATCACGTCGGCCTCGGCAGCCATCGCCTTGCGGGCGAGGGCGAGACTGTCGCCGACCAGATCGGCAACACAATGAAAAATCTCCGGCGTTTGGTAGTTATGCGCGAGAACGACGGCATTCCGCTGGCGTTTGAGGGCAAGGATCGCCTCGACATCATCGGCAAAGAACGGCCACTCGATCGGCGGGATGACATGGCGCACCCGCTCGTAAAGCGGAGCAGTTCGGGTAAAAGCCTCGGATAGCATGATTTATGCTCCATATGAGCATTACCTGCCCATATGCTGCAATCGAGCATAAGGAATGTCAAGCACGGATAAGCGGAAGCTTGGTCCCGGCTACCGCACGCTCCGCCATAATCTCCCGCCGGAACCGGAACAGCTTGGCTGGGCGGCCACCGGTATCTTGGGTGGTTTCTCCGGTTTCCTCCACCAGCTCCTGTTGCTCGATGAGCCTCCGGAAATTCTGTTTATGCACGAGCCGACCGGCAATCGCCTCCACCGCACGCTGCAATCGCAGCAGGGTAAAGCTCGGCGGCATCAGCTCGAACACGATCGGCCGGTATTTGATTTTGGCGCGCAGACGGGCGATTGCCGTCGCCAAGATGCGTCGGTGGTCGAGCAGCATGGCTTGGCCCGGAACGGGAGTCTTGGCGGCCGCCTCCGCCACCAGGCTCGCCTCATAGAGCAGCTCGTACCGCTGGAGCACCAGCTCTTCGTTCCAGGTCCGGCCATTCAGGCCAAAGGTGATGGCGGCGCGCTGCTGCCGCTCTTGTGCGATCGGACCGGGCGCGAGTTCTGCCCATTCGGCCAGCCGCGGCGCAAGCGCGTGCTCGATTAGCCCGGGCGGGCCGGCCCGATGGTCCTCCCAAGGGAGATATCGATACCAATTGCGCCAGCCGGGGTCGTGGTCGCCAGAGGCCGGGATCTCACGCGTCAGGCCGAGATAGCTGATCGAGATAACCCGGGGGCCGCCCGCAGCATTCGTCCGGTCACGATCGGCAAAAGTATAGAGCTGTTCGAGGTAGCCCAGAGGGTGGTGGGTTTGTTCCTCAACCCATGCCCGCAAGCCCGACTGGAGAGAGCGGTGCCCGAGTTCGAAGGGACCGGAGGGCAAAGCCCGCCCGTCCTGCAGGGTCAGCACTCGTGGGCTTCCGCCATCAACCGCGACCAGCACCGCGATCAGTTCGGCGGCAAGGGAGTGTGCAGCGACTGGGAATGCGGTATCCACGGCCAGCGGCGAGCGCGCTCAAACGGGTCGAGGGATGCCGAATAGGCGGCTATCCCATTCGAGTTCCTCGGGGTGGCTGGGAGCGATCCGAGCCGCATCGGAATGCGCGGGATTGACCACGTAGTTAGGCTCCCGGGGAACGATTGCTGAGGGAACCCGTAGCACCGCGGTTCGCTGAGCCATCAGCCAAGCTGCGCCCGCTTCGACCGCCTCCGGGCTATTCAGCTCCCGCCAATTCCGGGGCGGGGCCGCAAGCAGGTCGGTTATTGGAAGATCGTCAGGCACATCGGCCTCAACCACGAGAGTCCCGCGAAAATTCCGCCGCTGGACCAGCCGTTCGAGCATAGCCAGGGCCAGCGACCCGGAGGCATAAATGACCGGCATGCCGGGCGGGTTCCAACGGCCTCCAGCGGCCGCCGCCCCCGCCCCGTCCCAGACCGGATAAGCTCGGGTCCCGAGCCGGTAAATCTGCACGAACTGGTAGCGTTACACAGGCAGATCGTACTGGATATTCAGCAGAACGCGCTCGACCTGCCGGGCGCCAAGCTCGGTTATGCTAACCTCGATCGGGGCCCGGTCCCCGAACAGCGCATGCGGGTGAGTGAGCCAGGCCTGGGCCTCTTGCGCGTCGCCGAAGGCCGTCTGTGCCAGTGCGGTGATTCGCGCCAGCCGCTCGGCTTTCTGGCTTGAGGAAGGCGAGAGGACTGGCGAGCGCTTGTAAGAAGCCGGCGGGACGACAAGGTTACGAAGCCGCTTCTGCATGTCCCGATCCGTCGTTGCATGTGCGGCCACTTCATTCGCGACCTCCCGTGGCAAGCCCTTTGCCACGGCCTCGGCGAGCTCGCCAACCGAGCCCGGCGATGCCCCCAGCACCCGGCCACCGCCCATCGTCTGAACGACTTTGGCAATAGCGACAGGATACATGGCTTACTCCGAATGTTCAACTGAGCCGTAAAATGAGGCTCATATGAGCCGGCGTCAAGGGGCCCGCCCTCGGGAGCAAACCAAAGGCTCTTAATCGCGGCGCTCGTCGCAAAACAGGCCAGCAGTTCAATGGCGTTGCGTTTTTCTTTTTTCCTTGCTTCAGACATGCTTCTGCTTGATGAAGCCGCTTCCCGGCCACAACCGCAGTGCATCCTGTAGCCAATGCTTTTCAACTCGTACGAGTTCCTGTTTCTTTTCTTCCCGCTCACCCTCGCCGCGTACTTCTTCGGCGGCCGAACGGGCACTGCGCGCTGTGCCATAATCCTAGCGGCCTCTTTGGTTTTTTATGGCTGCTGGGATGTTCGGTTCCTCTCCCTCTTGCTCGGCTCCATTATCGTAAACTACGGAATCGGTTGGCGCCTCCGGAGAGATGTCGCTGAGGGACCACAGCGGCGAGCGACGGCGCTGCTGGTTCTAGGCGTTACCGTGAACCTCGTTGTGCTGGGTATGTTCAAATACGCCCATTTCATGGTCGAGAACATCAATGCGCTTACAGGGGCGGATATCACCCTAGGCCGCATTATTCTGCCGCTCGGCATCTCCTTTTTCACCTTCGAGCAGATTGGATTTCTCACCGATCTCCGGCGTGGAGCCCAGTACCGCCTCGATCCCCTTCGCTACGCCGTTTTTGTTGCATTCTTCCCGAGGCTCGTTGCGGGTCCGATCCTGCGCTATGGGGAAATCGTGCCCCAGCTCGAGCCGAGCGCCGCCGAGCGGCATCCCGCGGCGGATCTGGCAGTCGGCCTGACGATTTTT
>JAFAHH010000062.1 GCA_019237355.1 Acetobacteraceae bacterium
CGGCTACGATGCTCTAATAGAGCTTCGGCAGCACCTCGGAGGCTTTGCGACCAGCCCTACGAACGCGGCACAAGCCCTTGCGGAGATTGGTGACGATCTCAACGAGCCCGGTGTTTATCTGATCACAAGCAAGGCGCATACCCGTACGGGGTCTGTGGGGCAGCCAAAGAAGCGCTCGAATGTGGTGGTGGTAGACGAAGGTGTCGGGATCCGGCCAGAAGATTTCCACAACACAATAATGTCTCTGGAGGGCAGCAACAAGCTCACTAACCCGCTGATGGCGGGGAGCTACGGGTTTGGTGGCTCGGCGATCTATCGGTATAGCAGCTTCACGATCATCTGGTCGCGATCCGTCCACAAGCCCGACGTGATCGGCTTTACGGTTGTGTACCAGAAATTCGGCTCGGGAGTTCGTTATCCATCCTATGTTTATCTTGTAGACCCAGATGGGGAGATCTTAAACTTTAATGTGGCTGATCTACCATCTGAGATGGTCATCGGTCCTTCAGCGATAACTACTCAAAACATTATAGAAACATCTCGCCTCATCCCGATTCCACAACACGGGACAGGCATAAAAGTGTTTGAACTGGAGAACTTTGCGGCAAGCCCACGCATCTACAGCTTCCTCCGTGATCGCGGGTTCGGTATGCCAGTCCCTTGCCGGTTTCGAAATGGCGTCGAGAAGGGCGGTTCCGGCGACCAGGATGTGGACGATGAGATCGAAACCGAAGCCGATGAAGAGGTGGGACAGAGGGGGAGCACTCGCCGATTGTACAATGCAACTGGCCTGCGCCTGAGTTTGAACGATCCGGCGTCTCGTAAGGCCTATAAGATCGCCTTTCACCAGCCTCCGATTGGGATAATGCCGGGCGGAGATCGGGCGCAGGCTACGTTAGAGTGTTGGATCCTAGAACGAGCGAACCGCAACACCAAAGCCGCGCGTGAATCGGAGCCAGTCATAGAAAGCGTGCTCGGGAAAGAACGCCGCAATACGCCTTGTTATGTGACTTTAAACGGCATGACCCAGGAGAATCTCCCGACACATGTGATACTGAAGAATGTGCGCCTTCCATATCTCCGTAATCACCTTGTTATCGAGATAAACTGCGATCAGATGGACCCACAACTAAAGGGACGCTTCTTTACGTCCAGTCGGGAGCGGCTCACACAGGAGTCGGTCGCCTGGATCAAGGAGGAAATCACTAAATACCTCACGATGCAGGCAGAGCCGGACGGGGAGCTTGCCAAGCTCAATGCCAAGTACCGTGATGCTGTCGTCGCCGGCGACGATACCGAGGCGGAGGCGGCGAGCCGAAGAGGGATCGAGCTGCTCGCCCGTTTGATGCGAACCGGCGCGGTCGGACCATTCTTGTCGCGCTTCGGTGCTCCTTCAGCCGATGCCGCACATTCCGCCAAAGGTCGCGAGCCTAACATGCCTAGGGGGCGCTCGGAGTCCGAAGGAGCTCAGTCATTGCAAGGCGGGACAGGGGGCAAAGGGAGTCAACTGGTTCTCATACCGGTGCCCGATATTCTTGAGGTGCGCAAGCACACTTTCAAGCAGGGTGCATCCGAATGGGTGGTTGTCAGGACCAACGGCTATAACGACTGGGACCAGGCTATCGAGGTAGTCTTCCCAGAGTACCTGACCGTTGTAGAACGCCTACCACTCGCGAATGGTCGGCTAAGCTTCTACGTCCAGTGCTCGACCGAGGTTGAAATCGGCACAAAGGGCCGCATTGAGGCATTTCTCGATAGAGGTCGTCTGGGCCTTCCAGCTCTCGAGGAGAACGCAGTGTTTACGGTTATCCGTGGCTCCGCGGGAGTGCCTAAAGCTTCAAGGCCAAAGACGGCATTGCCCGATATCGAGCTACGAGCCGTGGAGCCTGGACAACCGAACTGGGAACACATGCACAGCGGTGACGTCCCTCACGATAAGGTGGCCTTCAACTTCATTGATGATGGAATGAAGGTGCGAGTGTTCTGGAATAAGAAATTCGCGGCGTTCACGTCTGCGATGGATGAGATCGAGCGACGGTACAGGTCGGCCTCGATTTCTAAAAAATTCGTGACGGATTACACGACATACATCAGCGTGCTAACCTTGGCGATGCTTGATAGCGAGCGTTCGTCTGCGGACTGCACCGAGCCCACTCCCCTGGTACACCGTATGCGGGCCGAAGCCGTCACCGCTAACGCGATGTTGCTTACGTTGCTGGTCGCCAAGGATGATGTCGAGGAATTAGATCTTGCGGCCTAACGTTAAGCGCAACCCGGGCCCCCGCGGCCGTTTCGCCGCGTACCTCGCACCGGCGCAGCGGCCGCTCCCGGCCAATACCGGACTCGACGCCGATCACCTCGGAACCATCCGCCTTGGATCGAAACCGGTAACCGGATGGATGGCCGATATAAGATAGGCCATCTTCAGGCTGGCTGTGCAGCCCGAAACTGGTCTAAGTCTTTGTTTTTCGAGCACGATTGGGACCAATGGCGGGCGCGATTGAAACCCGGTCACGCGCTCCTGGAACCGCAAGCGGTTCCAGGAGCGCGATCTGCTCTAGCGCGGTGGGGATGTGCACGCATATACCAGGGATGCTGCAGTTGCGAGCAGGGAAAAGCGTGAGCCTTGGAATCGGACAAGCTGGATGACATGGGTTGACGGGGCCGTTTTGGCCGTGCTCGCCCTTTCGGCCTTGCTCGCCTTTATGCGCGGTTTAGTGCGAGAGGTTCTCGGCCTTGCCGCCTGGGCCGGCGCGCTCCTAGCCGCGAGCTGGGTGCTCCCCTATGCGAGGCCAAATTTCCGGCGGTGGCTCGGAGCACCAGAGCTCGTTGACCCGGTCGCGTTTGGCGTCGTTTTTTTCCTGACTTTGATCCTTCTGTTGCTGATCTCCTCCTGGATTGGCCGTCTGGTTCGCTTCTCCGCTCTCGGTGGTCTCGATCGCACGTTGGGTATTCTGTTCGGTTTGGCGCGGGGTGCGGCGTTGGTGGTGCTTGCCTATATTGTTGGCGGGCTGTTGGTTCCCATAACCCTTTGGCCTGGGGCCGTGCTCGAGGCGCGCTCGCTGCCGTGGGCCTGGGAGGGCGCTTCCTGGGTTGTCGCGCAACTGCCGCCGGAATACCGGCCGCATTTATCGCCTCCGCCGCAGGGCCGGGAGACCACAGCAGACGCCCTGCTTCGGGCGACGCCGCAGGGCCGGGCTACTGGCAAACCATTGGCTCGGGAGTAAAGGAGGATCGGCGTGGAACAGGATAAGCTGCACGAGGAGTGCGGCGTATTCGGCCTGTGGTCGGTTCCCGACGCCGCGGCTGTTACAGCGCTCGGCCTGCACGCTTTACAGCACCGCGGCCAGGAAGCGAGCGGTATTGTGACCTTCGATGGCGCACGATTTCACTCCCACAAGGGAATGGGCCTGGTCGGCGACAATTTCGGGGATGCGAAGGTAATCGCGAGCCTACCCGGTTCGCATTCGGTAGGCCATAACCGCTACGCCACAACGGGCGATACCGTGCTGCGAAACGTCCAGCCGCTCTATGCTGATTTCGAGTTCGGCGGGCTGGCGGTCGCCCATAATGGAAATCTCACTAACGCGCATACGCTTCGCCGGGCCCTGGTGCGCCGAGGCTGTTTGTTTCAGTCGACCACCGACACCGAGGTGTTTATCCACCTCATTGCGATCAGCCTTTACTCAACGGTTGTGGACCGGCTTATCGATGCTCTGAAACAGGTCGTCGGCGCCTACTCGATTATTGCTCTGTCCAATGAATCACTCATGGGCGTGCGCGATCCGCTTGGCGTGAGGCCGCTCATCTTGGGGAAGATCAATCGTTCGGCCGAGGGTGGACGGCTGGGAAATAGCTGGGTGCTGGCAAGCGAGACATGTGCACTCGATATCGTTGGCGCCGAATTTGTGCGCGATGTGGAGCCGGGCGAGATCATCGTCATCAATGATCAAGGGGTGCATAGCATCAAGCCATTCGGCCGGCAGCAGGAGCGGTTCTGCGTGTTCGAGTATATTTATTTTGCTCGGCCCGACTCGGTGGTGGAAGGCATGCCCGTCTATGAGGCACGCAAGCGCATTGGGGCCGAACTGGCGCGCGAAAGCGGCGTTCCCGCGGATATGGTGGTTCCCGTACCGGATTCGGGGGTGCCAGCAGCTATGGGGTATGCTGCGGAAAGCGGCATACCTTTCGAGTTCGGGATTATTCGCAACCACTACGTTGGTCGCACCTTTATCGAGCCGACCGAGCATATCCGCAATCTGGGCGTAAAGCTGAAGCATTCCGCGAATCGCGCCATCCTGGAGGGTAAGCGGGTGGTGCTGGTCGATGATTCAATCGTCCGGGGTACCACCAGCAAAAAAATAGTCGAGATGATGCGGCAGGCGGGCGCCGCCGAAGTGCATATGCGCATATCCTCGCCGCCCACCACGCATTCCTGCTTCTACGGTATCGACACGCCAGAGCGCGGCAAGCTGCTCGCGGCGCGCCATGATGTGCACGAAATGGCCAAGCTGATCGGCGCCGATACGCTCGCCTTTGTATCGCTGGGCGGCCTCTATCGCGCGCTCGGCAAGCCTTCTCGGGACCCGGCTCAGCCGCATTATTGCGACGCTTGTTTCACTGGGGATTACCCGATTCCGCTTCCGGATACGTCCGAAGATGTCGGCCGGCACCTGAGCTATTTGGTCGAAGAGCACTGAGTGGCTTCGCCTTTGGCCGGGTCGGTCGTTCTTGTGACGGGTGCGAGCCGGGGGGTCGGGTTCGCTGCCGCGGTCGAGCTAGCCCGGCTAGGCGCCCATCTGGTGCTTACGGCGCGCACGCAGGGCGGGCTGGAGGAGGCCGATGACGCGATCCGGCAAATTGGGGGCCAGGCGACATTGCTGCCTCTCGATCTTAAGGATGGGGAGGCAATCGATGCGATCGGCCCAAGCCTGTTCGAGCGATTCCGCCGGCTCGATATTCTGGTTCACAATGCGGGAGCTCTTGGGCGGCTCACGCCCGTGTCGCACATTCTTCCCGGGGATTGGGAGCAGGCCCTTGCAGTTAATTTTGCGGCGGCGTGGCGCCTGATCCGCACATGCGCGCCCTTGTTGCATGTTGCGCCAGCAGGGCGTGCAGTGTTTGTAACCTGCGGACGCGCCCGGGACCCGCTCGCCTATTGGGGCTTGTTTGGGGCGACCAAAGCGGCGCTCGAGCATCTCGTCCTGGCCTGGGCGCAAGAGGTGCGCACAAGCCGGGTTCGCGTGAATCTCTTCGATCCCGGCATCGTCGCTACCCGGCTGCGGCGCGAAGCCATGCCTGGTGAGGATGCTTCGGCCTTGGCCCGCCCAGGCGCCGTGGCGCCCGCGCTCGCTGCGTTGTGCTTGCCCGGAGAGACGCGACATGGGGAGCTGGTACGGTTCGAGGGGCGGTAATCGGGGGAAATTGGACGATATGGCTCGGCGTGAAGCCATATCCTCCAATTCTAGTCTAACAGTCTGCTGAAAAAGGAAGGCCAGAGCTCTGCCCTGGACCGTCATGCGTCGTGCGAAGAGCACGCTCCTCGCGTGACGAGCATGCTGTTCGCATGACGGGGCCGAGAGGCCCCAGACCCCATCCACTAAGTGATTGGATTGCAAAGGCTCTGCCTTTGCTGGGGTCCAGGGGCAAAGCCCCTGGCCTTCTTTCGTGCGACCGACTTCAACGCTTTTCCGCAGCCTGCTAATGTAATTCTGGTCTAACTGGGCCTGAAAACGACATCGACCCAATAATTGGAAGCGTTGTACGTATCAGTGGGAAAGGCACTGCTAGCATTATAGGCATACACGCCGTTCCCACCGCTCGAAGAGCTCGAAGGTGCGGTCAGCGGGCCGCTAGTATGCGCGGCTGCGAAGTAATTGTTATCTCCAGAATAGTGGCCGACGTTGGTATGATAGGAAGCAATGTAAGTCGTCCCTGGCGTGATCGAAACCGGGGAGGCGAAATCAAGCTCTTGCCAGCCGCTCGCCGTTTCGTTGCTGAAGGTTCCCGTGGCTAGGAGCTGGCCCGTGCTGCTCCAGAGGTCGCCGATATGCGTGCCCGTGTTCTGCGCGCTTTTGTAAAACCGGATACCAGTAACGGTGCCGGCCTGAGAGGACGTGAACTTCACGCCTAGTTCCACAGCTTGAGAGTCGGGATCGGACGCATTGGTGGGCGTGCTATTACCGAACAGGGTATCGGTGCTTCCGACCGTTGAGGGTGGCGTAACGTTTAGCGATGCATCGGCTGAGGCGGTGCCGCCATGACCGTCGCTAATGGAATAGATGAAGCTCGCCGGGCCGGTATAGCCGCTATCGGGCACGAAGGTCACCTGCTGGGTATTGGCATTATAGCTGACGGTGCCATCGCTCGCGCCGCTTACCCCGGTAATGGTAAGCGTGTCACCATCGGGGTCGGAATCGTTGGCCAGCAGCGAGGCGGCGGCAATGGTAAGTGTGGTGTTCTCGGGCGTGGTGAAGCCGCTATCGTTGTTCGCTACTGGCGGAGTGTTCGTGCCCTGGCTAGAGCCAGACGGCTGGAAGTCGACATCGACCCAGTAATTTGCGGCGTCGTAGGTATTATCTGGGAACGCGGTGCTGGTGCTATATGCATAGACGCCATTGCCGCCGCTAGACGCGCTATCGGGTGCAGTCAGGGGCCCGCTGGTATAGGCGTTTGCGAAGTAGTTATCATCCTCCGAATAATAGCCGGCGTCGGTATGGTAGGAAGCGATGTAGGTCGTTCCTGCGGTGACCGGGACCGGCGAGGAGAACTGAACGTCCTGCCAGCCGCTAGCTGTTTCGTTGCTGAAGGTAGCCGTGGCGAGTAGTTGCCCCGTGCTGTTCCAGAGGTCGCCGATATGCGTGCCCGTGTTCTGCGCGCCTTTGTAGAACCGGATGCCCTTGATGGTGCCGGATTCGGAGGCCGTGAACTTCACACCGAGCTCCACAGGGGCGGAGTCGGGATCAGACACATTGGTGGGCGTGCTATTGCCAAACAGGGTTACGGTGCTTCCGCCGGTGGAAGGCGGCGTGACATTGAGCGATACAGTGGCCGAGGCGGTGCCGCCGTGCCCATCGCTGATGGAATAGATGAAGCTCGCCGGGCCGGTATAGGCGTTAGTCGGCACGAACGTCACCTGCTGGGTAGTGGCATTGTAGCTGACTGTGCCATCGGTGGCGCCGGTTACCCCGGTAATGCTAAGCGTGTCACCATCGGGGTCGGAATCGTTGGCCAGCAGCGAGGCGGCTGCAATGGTAAGTGTGGTGTTCTGGGGCGTGGTGAAGCCGCTATCGTTGTTCGCTACCGGCGGAGTGTTCGTGCCCTGGCTAGAGCTAGAGGGCTGGAAGTCGACATCGACCCAGTAATTTGCGGCATTGTACGTATTATTTGGGAAGGCGGTGCTGTTGCTATAGGCATAGACGCCATTGCCACCGCTAGACGCGCTATCGGGTGCGGTCAGCGGTCCGCTCGTATAGGCGTTCGCGAAGTAGTTATCATCCTCCGAATAATAGCCGGCATCAGTATGGTAGGAAGCGATGTAGGTCGTCCCTGCGGTGACCGCGACCGGCGAGGAGAACTGAACGTCCTGCCAGCCGCTAGCTGTTTCGTTGCTGAAGGTAGCCGTGGCGAGTAGTTGCCCCGTGCTGTTCCAGAGGTCGCCGATATGCGTGCCCGTGTTCTCCGGCCCCTTATAGAATCGGATGCCGGTGATGGTGCCGGGCTCGGAGGCCGTAAACTTGACGCCCAGCTCCACGGCATTGGGGTCGGGGTCAGTCACATTCGTGGGCGCATTATTGCCGAACAGCGTAATCACGGTTGAAGGAGCTGTCACAGTCAGCGCGACATTGGCCGAAGCGGTGCCGCCGTGGCCGTCGCTGATTGAATAGGTAAAGCTCGCCGGGCCCATGTATCCGGCTTGTGGGACGAAGCTCACCTTCTGGGCGCTGGCATCATAGCTAACGGTGCCATTGGTGGGGTTACTCACTCCAGTAATGGTGAGCTGGTCGCCATCCGGATCGGAGTCGTTCGCTAGCAGTGAAGCGGCGGCGATCGAAAGCGTCATGTTTTCGGGCGTGGTGAAGCCGCTATCGTTGTTCGCCACCGGCGGCGTTTGCGTGATGCTGCCTCCGGTATCTTTGAAGACCACATCGACCCAGTAATTATCTGCTGTCCCTGACGTGGTACCGGGGAAAGAGGTAGCCGCGCCATAAGCGTATACCCCATTAAGGCTGTCGCCCGGGGCGTTCAGCGAGCCGTTGCTCTGGCCCTGATAGGTTGCGAAGAAATACGGAGTATCGGCGTAATTCCCAGTATCTGTGTGATATGAGGCTATATAGGTCGCCCCCGCAGTGATGTTCACCGGGGTCGAGAAGTTTACCTGCTGCCAGCCGCTTGCGGTTTCATCGGTGAAGGTAGCGCTGGCGAGCAGGGTTCCCGAGGCGCTCCAAAGATCGCCGACATGGGTCCCGGTGTTGGTTGGGCCCTTGTAGAACCGAATGCCCGTAATTTGACCGGATGTTGCAGAGGTAAACTTGACGCCGAGCTCCGCCGCACTTGAGTCACTCGCATCCGCAACGGACGGAGTGTCGCTCGGGCTGAAGAGGCTCAACGCTGAGGACGGCGTC
>JAFAHH010000086.1 GCA_019237355.1 Acetobacteraceae bacterium
CGTCCTGGACCCAGCGCACTGAACCTAGGCGAAAGGGAGGCCGCTTGCGCTCCGCCAGTTGTTCCGAGAATGGAGCAACTGATTTTGCCCGCCTCGCTGTTTTTGCTGTTTTCCCGAAATTTACAGCGAGCCGCGCCAAGTTCCCCGCAGAAAGCCTGGGGGCGCCGCCTGCTCGGCGAGCGAGAAAACAGCGAAGAGCCTGCTGTTCTCTCGCCGTTTCCCGCAGTTTTCATCACCAATTCTAAACCTTAAAGCGTTCTACACTCCTCAGCATGGAGATGAGCGGCTCAGGATACGGTGAAAGGATTGTCGTTGTCAATCTAACAAATGCGATGTTGTTATCGCTAATGTTCTGTTCCAATACCGGCACAGGCCCTTGCTACGTTCGAGCTCTCCCGCTTTAAGTATCAGTTTTGACATTTCGCGGGCTGCTCATCGCGGATACCTACAAAAGCGGCGATGGTGCCGATCAGCAAGACGACGGCCGACAGATATAGGGCCAGATGCACGCCTGGCACGAACTGATCTCGGCCGGCGATCAGCGAGCCGAAGAGCGCAACCCCGATCACGCTGCCGAGTTGCCTCGTGGTATTGAGGACGCCGGAGGCGACGCCGGATTGGCCACGGTCAATGGTCGCCAGAAGCGCCGATGTCATTGGCGGTACTGTCAGGCCAATACCGGCGCCCATCATGACCATCTGCCACCATAGATTACCGTATGGCGTGCTTGCGGCGACAGCTGCCAGGCAGAGACACCCCGCAAGGAACATCAGCTGACCCACGACCATCGGTAGCCTAGCCCCGAGCCAAGCCGAAACTTGGCCCGAGAGAATATTCGTTACGACGACGACCGCAGTCATCGGCATAAATGCCAAGCCTGTGAACAGCGGAGTGAAATTCTTCATCTGCTGAAAATACAGGCTAAGGTCGAAAATGAGACCGTAAAAAGCCAGATTGATCAACAAGCCGACCAGACTGGCGGCGGCGAAGGTGTGATTGGCGAAGAAAGACAGGGGCAACATAGGGCCGGACCTCGACGCCTCGATAGCCAAAAACGCACTCCCCGCCACGATGAAAGCGCCAAAACCCGCGACAACCAGCGAATTACTCCAACCTACAGCGCCGCCTTCGATCATCGCGGCAGCCAGCGCGGCGACCGCGACGATGGCCGCAATGTGGCCTGCCAGATCCAGCGGCCGTTCACGCGATTGGGGTGATTCGCTTGCATACTGCAGGGTCAGCCAAATGCCGAGAAGGCCAAGCGGCAGATTGATAAAGAAGATGGCCCGCCAGCCGATGCTGGCGATCAGCAAGCCTCCGATTACGGGACCGCCGGCGAGCGCCACACCTGCAACGCCGGCCCAAATGCCGACCGCTCTAGCGCGGGCGCCTGGCTCCCGGTAGCTATGATCGAGCAGCGCAAGCGAACATGGTACCAGCACCGCGGCGCCTACTCCCTGTACGGCTCGAGCGCCGATCAACATCAGCAAGCTCGGCGCCGCCCCGCACGCCATCGAGGCCGCAACGAAAAGAATGAAACCGGCAATAAACAGCCGCTTGGCGCCGAGCCGGTCCCCGAGGGCGCCGGAGGTCAGGATTAGGCCGGCGAAAACTACTGTATAAGCATTGACGACCCATTGTAGCCCCGCGATGCCGCCGCCGAATGAAGATCCAATGGTTTTGAGGGCAACATTCACGACCGTGACGTCGAGCTGCACCACCGCAAAACCCAGGCTCGCAGCGGCGAGGGTCAGCGCGGGCGATACGCCGGATGGCAGCGCCAGTGTGCGTACTGCACCAAACGGGAGGGAGTTCGTATTCACCACAGCGTCTTCCATTCCTGAGGGCGCCTGTCGACAGAGCCGACGTGAGCCGGACCGGCTTTGTGAAATTTCGACCTCTAGCACAAACACCCCTAACCTTCGGGGGTGCCCGAGAAATGCTTCGGTCGCGATCGAATTAACCAGCTCTGGGAAAGCCAGAGCACCGACGACGGTTACGCTGTGGTTCTACGCCTCCCGACATTGTCGATTTGATTGGGGAGTGGGCGGTGCGCCGACGTGCAAAGCCGTTATGGCCCATGAGGCCTTGCGCGACCCGCATCGGCTCTTGGCCCGCTGGAGGGGTTAGGCGCTCGGCTCAACGAGACTTGACGAGAACAATGAGATTATCGAGTGTGCCTCGATGCCGCGAAATGCGCACGCAGCTGGTTGGTCGCATATTTCAGAGGTCGGACCAATGAAACGTTTATTGCTAGCCACGGCCGCAATTTGTCTCGTGACGGTTCAAGCCGCCAATGCAAAGGGGTGTCTCGAGGGCGCGGCGCTGGGTGGCGTCGCCGGACATATGGCGCACCATACATTCCTTGGGATCTTTGGCGGGTGCGCAGGCGGGATGTATGTACACCATTTGTACGCAAAGTGGAAGAGAGCCCATCCGGATGGTAGTATGAACGACTTTGTCGCCGATAACAAAGACCACCTGCCGGCAGGATGGGCAGATCGCTTGACCACTGTCGGCGATACCAGCAACCTGCGCGCAGGCAGCACTGGTACTAGCAGTAGCAGTAAGTAGTCGCGGAATTTCGGCGTTGAACCTCGCCTTTGAAGGGCGAGGTCCTCAAGACAGCACGTGTCGTCCTCGCAAATGGGCCTCTGCGGCTGCGCGGCAGTTTCGATGCTGCGCAGCACCGGCCAGGACCGAAAGTCTAAGTTGGCCGCGGCTTTAGTCCGTGGGCTGAAGGGCCCACGGACTAGCCTTAGCACAAACGATTGAATGAACTAAGGGATGGGTCAGAAGACGAGCTCAGCCCTCAGCGATAATAGGCGTAGTGGTGGTGCCACCAGTGGGGGCCGTGCCAGCCGGAATGCCACGGGTGATGATACCAAACATGATGATGTGGCCAGCAATGCCAAGCAAAACCATTCCGCCGGCACGCCGCATCCGCCGGTTGCGCAAACGCAGCGGTGCCGATCGCCAAGGCAGCAAGGCTCGCCAGGACGAGTTTCCTCATCGCTCCACCTCCTCAATGCTTATCTCCTGAGAAGGAAACGGAAGCAGAGCCTAGTTAAATCCCTTTAACCATTTATTTTTTATTGATCGCCGCGAGTATCGCCGCGACTGCGGCTTGTGGATCGGCCGCGCGCATCACCCCGCCCATGACCGCCACGCCGCGCGCTCCGGCGGATAGGCACAACTCGGCGTTCTCCGCGGTAATG
>JAFAHH010000089.1 GCA_019237355.1 Acetobacteraceae bacterium
TCCAAATATATTTCTGACTATCGAGAATTTTGCTCGATCGTTTCGCAAGCAGGAAGCGGTTAATATATGCAGGGTCGATTGGCGGAAATAGGGCGTTACCTGTTTGCTGGATCCGCGAATACGCTGTCGACGATGGCGGTCTATCAACTGCTGGTCACGATCTTCACGCCGGCTGTGGCTTACGCGCTGGCTTGGCTTATTGGTCTCCTCATCGTCGCGGTCGCGTATCCTAAATTTGTTTTCCGCGTAACCGGCGGCTGGGCGCGAGGAGGAGCGATCGCAATAGCTTATGCGGCAGTGTTCGTGGTCGGCCTATTGCTGATCAAACTGCTCGACTCCCTCACGGTTCACAATCGGCTCAGTATTTTCCTTGTCTTGGCGGCTACAACCACCATGAGTTACTTTGGAAGCCGGCTGGCGATTGCGCGAACCAGCAGCCAGCTGAAAGGAGCCCGCCCGCTTCGACGGCAGGAATCGGAAGCGTGAGACGCGAGCTTCGCAACCCGCGTTCCCATCGCCCCAGCCCCGGCCCTGAAGAACATCGTCGTTGCGAGCAAAGCGGGAGTTCGGTCTATCGGCGACGGTAATTCTTCGGGCGACGCTCGCGGCGGCCCCGCACCCAGATATTGGGGGTCCAAGTCTGCCAAGGCCATACCATTTCCCGGCGCGAATTGAACCATTTCAAGCCGTTGCGGCGCCATTTCCCGGCGAGCCTGCTTTGCCGCCAAGCCCTCCGACGCCGCAATGCCGGCGGCCGAAGCGCAGCGGCTCGAGAGACCGATGATCGGGCCTCCCGGCCCGGCTTTCGCTGGCCGCGCCCCGCGCTGCGCCCGACCGATCGCTTGCGAGCGGCGCCAAGCGGAACGGCTTCGACGGAACCGGACACTCGGCTTTCTCCTGCGGCATGAGTAGAACAAATATGGAACATCTGCTCAAGCCTGTCAAGATATTGTATTGTTGAGCGGCTTGGAAGTTACCAAATTGCACGGATTTCCCGTCCTGCCAGAGGTCAGGGGAATGTCGCTCTAGAGGCATAGCACGATGGTCGCCCGATTCTCGCTGACCGTCAACGTGAGTTACGGTATTCGCGGTTTCCAAGTTCCTGTTTTTCGGCGCCGCGTCCGACCGCGCGATTCCCATTCTTCATCGCGCGCCGCCAAGGTCTGGTCGAGCGCCTTATTCCAACGATCCATTCACCGATTGCCGAACGAGTCCTATGCAAGGCATCCGGCGCGGGGACGTCGGATTCAGCAAAAGCCTCACGGGCCGCGTCCTGGTCGCGGTCGCGCTCCGGCCCTCGCGCTACAGCGCCTTCGCCACGGTCGGTCATATCGGTGTCGACAACATCCTTGGTGTAGATATTGTCGATGCCCCTCTCCTTCAGGCGAACGTCGATGTCCGCGTTTGCGGCCATGTGAATGAAGAAATCCGGAGGATCCATGAGCCGCATCGCTTCCGCTGATCCGTGCAGGAACCGTTTCGAAGCTCCGTAGCCGCTTGTTATTACCCACTCGATCGGCACCTCGATGCTCTGCGCAAGTTCACGCGCCAACGCCAGTTCCTCATCGCTGTCGTTCCACTCAAAAAGAATATATTGCCAGGTGATCTGGACGCTTCCCCGCCGGCCTGGAGAATATTTGCAATGTGTCCCAGCAGCTCGACAAGCGTCGGCAAGAGCTTTCATCTTTCCAAAAGCTTTGGAGAAGCTTCCGCCGATGCGATATTTCCGATAGCTCTCGGCGGTCGCGCCATCGATCGAAAACACGATCCGATCTAGGAGCGATTCAGCAGCAATGGCCCGGATTTGCTCCGGCGTCATGACCGTGCCGTTCGTGTTCGTGACAATCCGACAGCCAGGCCGCGTCCGCCGGACCTCGCGCAAAAAGGCAACCGTGTCCCGATGGATGAACGGCTCGCCGTAGTCGAAATATTCGATCAGCTCGAGGTCCGGAAGTTGGGCGACGACATCGAGCATGACGTTGAGCGGCAGCAGCTTTTGCCCGCGCGTCTCCCGCAGCTCGGGGACTTGCTTGAAGCCCGTTTCGACTGGGCATACGGGGCATTGCAGGTTGCAGTAGGTGACCGGTTCAAGCTTGAGAATTCTAATCCGAGGCGCGCTTCCATTATAGTCGGCCGCTGCCGGGACCACTCTCAGCGGGCAATGCCGGTCGATCGCCGGGCACCAGCTATCCGGCCGCGACCGCAATAGCCAATCCCTGATCTCCCTATACGCTGGCCCGTGCCAAACATCGGCAATTCGGTCCTTGAACACATTCCCGTAAACTCGTTGGCCATTCACGTCGACGCACCAGCAGACGATGTCGCCGTTGGCATGGATGCTTATTGAATCAAAGACTTGACTGCATATCATGGGCGGCGAGGCGTCACCGCGGTCCCTCGGCAAGGGCGCCGGAAGGGGTTCCAAAAGGCCGCCGACGCTACTCATAGCTCCCTCGCTGCAACCTGCGCGAAACTTCCATTCTCAATTCACTGCTGCAAAGTCAACATAATGTCAGGTCCTTGCAGCGCCCACTTAGGAGGTTTGGCTGGGAATGAAGGCGGCGGCGCTTTCCTCCCCCGCCAAGCGGGGGGACCGGCCGAAGGCCGGTGGAGCGGGCCCGCCGCCCCGCAGCTCACCCGAGGGATCGCGCCAGCGGTCGTGGCCAGGGGCGTTTGCTTCGGATTGACGGCGCCGCCTACACCTTACCCCCTCCACCATGCTTCGCATCATGGTCCCCCTCCCCCGCTTCGCAGGGGAGGATGGCGGCGGCGCTTTTCTCCCCCGCTTCGGGACAAGGTCTCTCATCGGTCTTCC
>JAFAHH010000074.1 GCA_019237355.1 Acetobacteraceae bacterium
TGAGTCGGTCGTTGTTCATCCGCCGGTAGACGTGCAGCGATTCGCGCTCTGGAACGGCCCAAGGACGTCCTACCTGGTCGCAGGCCGCTTTGTCCCGTACAAGCGGATCGACTTGGTGGTGGAGGCCTTCCGGGATATGCCGGACCGCCGCCTCGTTGTCATTGGATCAGGTCCCGAGGAAGCCAAGATCCGTCGCCTCGCCGCCGGTGCGGACAACATCACCCTTCTACCGCCTCAGCCCCAGGGCCGGCTTGTTGAGCACATGCAGCAGGCCCGCGCTTTCGTGTTCGCTGGCGAGGAGGATTTCGGCATCAGCTTGGTGGAGGCGCAGGCCTGCGGCACCCCTCTGATCGTCTTCGGCCGCGGTGGTGCCACGGACATCATCGTCAGCAGGCCGGGCGAAATGGCGACCGGGATTCTGTTTCCTGAGCAGAACGCCGGCGCGATCAAAGCTGCGGTTGAACAGTTCGAGCTGTCCGGCGGCCACATCACCCCTGCTCTGTGCCGCGCCAACGCGATGCGTTTTTCAGTCTCCCGGTTCCATGATGAGATGCTGCGGGTTATCAATGATGCCGCATCGGAATCGGGCAGGCGGGTCATGAACAAAGGACTAGCCTCAATTTCTGCGGCGGCATGAGGGGAAGCCGCTCCGAGAACGGAGACTTGTCCGACCCCGCTGCTCGCGGGGCTTTCAAGTCTGCCGGCGCTTAAGGGCGCGGGTCCCGGGGGGTGGCCGGGGCAGACCCGATAGCCAAGCCCACATCGCCAAGCCTGGCCCGGGGCGCACTCACAGCCCATAGAGTTGCGCGGCTCGTGATCATGGCTGTGGTTGTCGCAGCAGCCGGGCGGCCGTCCCAAGCGCTCGCCCAAGTGATCGACCAGTATCTTCCTGGCTTCGTCGCCGCTCTTTCCCCCGATACGCCGCTCACTCAGCTCCAGCCGGGGTTCGAGCGGCCCGGCATCCAGCTCGGTGATTTCACCATTCGTCCGTTGCTAAGCGAATCCCTAGGGTACGACACCAACCCGCAACAGGTGAAGGGTGGCAAAGGAAGCGCTGAGTTCGCGACGACCGGTTCGGTGTCTGCGGCGTCGGGGTGGGAGCGAAACAGCCTGGATGCTGCGATTTCCTTCAACTCGGTCCAGTATCCCGAGCAAAGTTCCCAAAACGCCACAGACTGGCAGACGGCCATCGGAGGCTCGTACGACATCGGCACTGATGTCCTATCGGGCGCCTTCACCCATTTGGCCCTGACGCAAAGGCCAAACCAGATCGGGTCGGGCACCAACACCCAAATTATCAACTACAGTGTCAACGATCTCCGTCTGAATTACGCGCTCAATCCAGGGGGGCGTATCAGTATCGTCCCTGGTCTCGATTTTCAGAGTTATCAGTTCGGCTCCGGCTTTGTGAACGGATTCCCAGCAAACCAGCAGGACCGCAACGTGGTGCAGGGCGAGGTTGTCGGGCGCTACGAATTCTCGCCTCTGCGGGATGCGGTCGTGGTCGTACGAGGCATCCGGGTCGGCTATCCGAACGAGAGTGCGGCGGAGGTCAACGGGAATTCGTTCACTTACGAAGTCCTCGCAGGGCTCGATTATGCGGCTACTGGAGTCTTCCGCTTCCGCGCGCTGGGAGGCTATGAGCACCGGAGCTATGCGAGCAGTGCCATCCCTGACCAATCTGTAGGTGTGATCGAAGCATCGGCGCTTTGGTCACCCACGCCCTCTACCACGGCCACGATAACCGCGCGAAACGACATCGAGGATCCCGTGGACGGCAATCTGGTTGGATTCACCTATCGCGCCCTACGCCTGTCCGTAGATCACGAAATGGCGGGAAGAGCCCTGCTGGGGGTATTCGGGGAAGTGCAGAGGGCAATCCAACCGTCGTCGAGCGCGACCTTGAAACAATTAGGTCCCTTCTTCTCCGAGGAGGGCGGCAATCAAACAGTCTACCAGGCGGGCGCAAATGTGAGCGTGCCGATGAACCGGATTCTCTGGCTAGGAGCGAATGTCTTCGGAGGCCACTTCGAACCCGCCGGAGGTGGTTCGTTCACGAAAGGCACGTTTCTCGTCTCGCTCAGCGTGGGACTCTGATGCGGGTTCTTCCGACCTCAACGTAAGGATAGTCGTGATGCATGCTCTTCCGAGGCGCCCCAGTTTGCGACGTGCGTTGGTGCTCCCG
>JAFAHH010000129.1 GCA_019237355.1 Acetobacteraceae bacterium
GGGATGATCGCCGCCGGGGTCAGCCGGTCGCTATAACCGTGGAAATAATCGGCCGCGACGATGTTGTAGGCGCGGATAACGGCGCGCCGCGTCGCGTCGTCCTTGATGCGCGGCAGCCCCAGCCCGGCCGTCGGATAGATCACGGCGAAATTGGTGCCAATCTCGTCGAGGCGCTCGTAGAGCAACTTCGATCGCCCGGTCAGGAGACTGAGGAGCGCGGTCGTGTCCTCATCGGTTAGAGAACTGCATGCCGGAACATAGCCCCAGAAAGCCTCGATCTGTTCGCCGCGGCTCAGCGCTGGAGCGCGACAATCTGGCGGTTGGCAAAGGTGAGGCGCTCGGACTGCAATCGGATGATGTAGGTGAACAGGGACGAGAGATACTCGGGCCCCGCCTTCTTCAAATCTTCGAATGCACCGCGGCAAAGCGCCCACGTGACCGCATCAGGAGCCGCGAGCAGGCTTGCCGACCGCGGCACATCCAGAAAAAAGCCGATCTCGCCGACGAGTGTGTGAGCTCCGAACACCCGCCCCCTCAGCGGCGATAAGCCCGGACGTTCCAACAAACCCGTGACGGGTCCGCGCTCGACAAAGATCAGGCTGTCGGTAGGCTCGCCCTGCCGGCAAAGATAGGATTCGGCATCGCGCGGCGCCGGCGTCAAGTGAATGCAAAGCTCTTCCGCAAACTCGCGCGAGCCAAGCGCCTCCTCAAGCCAAGCGGCCAGGGATCGTCGGCTCCCGGAGGACGCGGCGTACGCGGTTAGCAAGGTTTCCTCGGCCTCCTCAAGAGCCCCGTCAAGGTGATCATAATGGCTGACGCGATCATCCAAACCGGAACTCGCGCTCAGGAGACTGGCCGTCTCCGGCGATAGACCGGCCATGACCTGACGGGCGCCGTTCTTGCGCAGCACGTCACGGATTTTCGCGAAACACGCTCCGGCTGATGAATCGATCCCCGTGACAGCCGAGAAATCAAAGATCACTTCCGCCGGTTTGTTTTCCGTAATCAGCCGCGTTACCCGTTCTTGAACGGAATAGGCAGACCCAAAAAACAGATTGCCGGAAAGCTCCAGGATTTGGACTTGCCCGCCGTGCTCTGCCAGCAATGCGCTCTCCTCCGAGGAGCGGATCACCGACGAGGTCCGCTCGTCGAGGCCAAACTGGTAACGAATGACGCGGATCCGGCTGACATCCACCGCGAAAATCACGCAGCCGGCGAGGACGCCAAAAACCAGCGCCTCGAGAAAGCCACGGTCAGCCGCAATCACAACGATAGCCAGCACGACCAGCCAGTCGCGCAATGGGAGGCTGCGGCGGCTGAGCACGCCCCAATCCCAGATAAATTTGGCTCCGAGCTGGACCAGCAATCCCCCCAGGACGAAGCGCGGCAGGTAACCCACCACCTGACCTCCAGCGATCAGCACGGCCAAGGCGACCAATCCGACCACTACCCCGGAGGCCCGACCGGTTCCCCCCACCGCTCGGTTGATCAACGTGCCGGTGACGTGCACCGTGCCTACGAAGCCGCCAGCCAACGCCGAAGCGACATTTGCCAGCCCTTGCATCCTTAGTTCCCGGTCGATATCCGCATCGATCCCAGTGCTCAGCTCGAGCACAGTCGAATTGAGCAGGACGCCGAGAATCGCCATCACCGCCACCGAGGCCAAGTCGCCAACGACCGGGAGCAAAGCGGCCCAATCGGCGCGTAAATATTCGCCGGTAATGAGCGGGATCACCGGATGGCTGTCCGCGGGCACCGAGAACATCACTTCGGACTGGCGTACGGCGTCCTGCGGTAGTTGGAATAGAGTAACAATGCCGTGCGTCACGAGGATCGCAACCACCAGGGCCAGCGGCACGGTCAGCGGATTTTTGGAACGCCAGTCGAGCAGCCACAGCGTGGCAGCCCACAGTACTGTCAAGCTCAGCAGCAAGGCCACATGGGGCTCGGCGAAGGCTCCAAAGGTCGAACGCGAAAGCGGCACACCCGTAGCCATACGGATCGCGCCTGACATGATCAGCCACCCCGTCGCGGCCAGAAACCCGGCGACGACCGGATAGGGGACAAACCGGATCATCTTGCCAAGCCGTCTCCAACCGAGCAGAAACAGCGCCAACCCGGTCAACAGCGCTGCACTCCCGAGCCCGGCAAGCGCCAGCGCCAGCGCCTGAGCGGGCGGCATTGCCGACAGCACCGGCGCCAGGGTGATCATAA
>JAFAHH010000225.1 GCA_019237355.1 Acetobacteraceae bacterium
AAAAAGTCTGGCCCTTGCTCGAGCAGGGGAGCTGCGCGCCGGTCATCTACAAGGTATTCCCCTTGGCCGAGGCGGCCGAGGCGCACCGGCTGATGGAAAGCAGCAAGCATATCGGCAAAATTATGCTACGCGTTGCCGAGAGCGCGATGGCTTGAAGGCCGACTAGGGCTCCCAATTCGCGAGCATTGGGTCCATTTTTGCGCGCAAAATGGGCTCCCGGGATTGGGGGCCCGATCCGCGGCTGAATCGCGCTCTCGAATAAACCCATTAGAGCATGTTTGTTTTTAGCAGAAACAAACATGCTCTAGCGAGTCTTGTTCGAGAGCACGATTCACGCTTTCCGACGTTTCCGCCTCAAGCGATCGTGCTCTAGGCTGATGACTTCGGCCGAAGTCATCAGCCTGGAACGACCGAGCCGAGGGAGCGGTGCTTACAGCCCAAATGGATGGGTGTCCGGCATTCCCTGAGGGCGGCCGCCCGGAAGCGGGGTGATGGCGTGGGTTTCTTCGAACCAGATGAAAGCATCGAATTGATCGGGCATCACCGCCTCGAAGTAATGGCTTTGACGCTCGGTCTCGGGCCGGTAGATCACCCCGATGGCCCGCTCGAGCCGCGATGCGGATAGTGCATCCCGCACCGGGCGGTTGCGGCCGCGCCAATCGGTGAGCGACTGGCCAAGTCCCGCCTCGCGGAAAAGGAACTCATAACTATCGGGGCGGGCTGGCCGCACAGTCTTTATTTCCATCGGTTCATCCCAGGCGCTGGCCGCCGCAACGGCGCCGCGATCGGTTCCAAAACCAATCAGAACGGCGTTTTCGCGAAAAGCTTTCCGGCAGAGTTCACCGATGTTGAATTCCCCCTCCCAGCCCATCGAAGTCGCCGCGGCGTTGCCGATGTGGGAATTATGCGCCCAGACCACGGCGCGGCTGCCGGGTCGGCGTTCGAGAAGCCCTTGCAGCGTGTCGAACATATGGCGGTCGCGCAAATTCCAGGACTCGCGCGAGCCAAGATACATCGTCCGGTAATACCGTTCGGCAGCATGAACAACGCGCGCATTCTGTGCCGCATCGAAAAACGCCTCGCCATCCTGTGCCGCGTATGCGAGGCGGTTACCGAGAAGCTCGCGCAATTCGGCGACGACCGCATCCTCGCACGGCTCTTTGTCACCCCACAAAACCGCCCGGCCATAATCAACGGGCTCCATGTGCCAGGGTGTCAGGCAGGCATATCGACGGCGTGCGATTTGAGCAGCTTGCGGATCGACCCGGCCGAGATATTCCAGCACGGCCGCGATCGAACTTCTGAGGCTATACACATCCAGCCCGCGAAATTCCACTCGTGTGTCTGCTGGGCGTTGCTCGTTGAAGCCCCGCAGCCAGTCGATAAAGGCCAGTACCTCCTGGTTGCGCCACATCCACGTTGGGAAGCGGTCGAAGGCTTGCTCTCGTACCGGTTCGGGGGAGCGGTGGCGCACATAGTGATCGATACGGGCCGCATCGGGCCAATCCGCCTCCACGGCAACAATCGTAAACCCGTGCTCTTGGATCAGCCGTTGGGTGATGGCAGCCCGGGCTTGGTAAAATTCGGATGTGCCGTGCGTCGCTTCCCCGAGCAGAACCAGGTGGGCGTCCGCGTAGCGATCGAACAGCGAGCCAAAGCCACTAGTATCGGAGAGCCGCGGCAGCTTTTCGCTTCCTTGACGCAAGGCGCGGGCCGCCTCTGGCGCATCCGTGCTGGATGTGTGCTGGATGAAATTCCGAACCATAGCGCCTCAGTACGACCTGGTTTCTGGATAGGATTATGCAATCCAACGGCAGGTGTTCGGCAAACTTGGCGTGGATCACCAATTCGTGTTTTGATGCTGCCGCGGCGCTGTTCTCCTTCAGTCCAACTGGACTCTGAGCACAGGCGCCCGGTCTTCAGCGATACTACTTTGTTTGACCCTCAATAATTCCGAGGCCGTCCTTGTGCCAAACGCGCATATAGTCAATTTCCATGTCAGCCGGGAAGGTTCTGTCGTCTGGGCAAGGAGACCAATTTGGCGGGCAAGCCGCGCCGCCGCCGACGAGATTGTCAAACATGAGAGGCATGGGAGCGAAGGTCAGATTTTCCGTCCGGCAAGTTTCCTTGCCATCGACGTAGAATGCGACCTCCTTCGGAGTCCAGAGAAATCCATAGATATGGAATCCATCGCTTGGATTGACGCCGCGATACATAAAACCGGCACACTTTCCACCCGCGCTCTGCATCAGGAAGGAATCCCCGCCCCTGGCCTCGAAAATGTCATATTCCTTCCAGGGAGCCCCATTCTTGGGCCAGCCAAACCACCACGCCGGCCAGGTGCCGATGGATGCAGGCAATTTCACCCGGCTCTCAAAGTACCCAAACTGGAATCTATTGACTGTCGTGATCGCCCCGGATGTATACGGCTTGTCATCGCCCGGCTTGTGAAGTCCGCGCAGGACAACCTTGCCGTTTCGGAACAAGACGTTTTCTGGCTCATAGGCGCTCACATCGTGGCCAAAGAATTTCAAACCATCTTCCATTGATGGAATCCATTTCGCTGAATCAAGCGCGTTTCCGTTGAACTCATCGCTGAACACCAATTTCCAGCCGGGGGTTCGTCCTATCGGCTGAAATGGCTGAGGATCTTCTGAGGGACGATCTATGGCTTGTACTTCGAGGATATGGCGCTCGGTCGATGGGAGCGGAATGATTGTGCCTGCGAGGGCAAATGAAAACAAGCTAGCGAAACCGTGCGGCTTGACCAAAGACGCGAATGTTTCGGCAGTACGGCGCAGCTTGCATGCGAGAGCTCTGTGACGAGGGGACGCCTGTTGCTCAGCATCATTCGGGAGCGCTTTCCACGCTGCTTGCCGGGAGGCGTAAAGCAAGGGATCATAGGTTATATCTCGTGCACTCGATCTTGCAGCACCTTTGACCTTTGCAACTCTCATCAGGACTCGCTCCGGGGCGCACATCATGGTATTCAATGAAGCGCTTCTAATACCAGGGTTGCCTCGTTTTAAAATCCACTCATCACTTGGGTGGCCTTCGGACATGAGACCTTGATCAGGCACAAGCGGATGACGCAAGGTAGCCAACCCTGTGCCGCCAGGCTGGAGCGATGGCCGAAGCCATGATGCTCCGGTCCTGGTTACCTGGCCTACAGATGGGACGCAATTTGGGATTCACGACGAAATTTGCTTCATCGGAACCCGACACGATCGCACCCGATGGTTCCGAAGTTCGTGTACTCTGTAGTCTGCGGGGCGGCAGTATGGCGCTGTTCTCCCTTGCTCCCGGGGCTATTTCAAAGCCGGTTGCGCACCGCACGGTCGAGGAAATTTGGTGTTTCATTTCCGGGACAGGGCGCATATGGCGCCGGCTCGGCGATCTCGAGGAAATCACCGAAATAGGCCCCGGCGCGTCGATCACTCTGCCAGCCGGGACGTGGTTTCAGTTTCGGAATGATGGCTCGGAACCCCTAACAGCGGTGGGCGCCACGATGCCGCCCTGGCCAGGAGAAGGCGAAGCGTATTCGGTTCCAGGGAAATGGGCTCCCTCTGAATAGCAGCGCAGCTACCAAATCAGCACCCGCTGTTGCAGCAGGCGTAAGGTCAAAACGGTAATCAGCATTGCTAGTACGACGACCGTAAGAACCCAGCGCAAAATGATGTAGCCGCGCGGAACCAGTCCCCGCTGGCTCGCCCGGGTTTCGATCACCACGGCCCCAATGAAGCTCACTATCAGTATGGCGAGACCGGCCCAGGCGTGGGCCAGCCACGCCAGCATTAGCGAGAACCACGCGGCCAGCATAGGTAGCACGCCAAACACAAGGCGCGACCGCTCGATGCGCGAATCAGCCGCAACAGGCGTCCGCGGGGCCAGCGCAAAACCCCAATGCACCCCGCCGAGAAACGCCAGGATGGCCGCGGAATAGGTTATGAAAGCGACGAAGCCAGGACCCTCGCGCCCCGCGACCGCACTCAACGATGCCAAGCCGCAAATGACGACCGGAATGAGCCCCAATACACCCAGTACGACGGCGACTACCGGCATCTCGCGTGTCCTCCTACTTTTGGGTCGAAGCGCACCCTAGAGCATGATGACTTCAGGCCGAAGCCATCATGCTCTAGGGTTTTTTGGTGTTGAGAGCGCGATGCAGGCTTTCCGACGAAAGCGCCTTCAAGCATTGCGCTCTAGAGAGTAGGTTCTGTTCACGGTGGGATCGCTCGAGCCGTTTATTTGGCAGCCAATTCACCCTCTGGTAAATGAGTTCAGCGGGATCGGTTTTCCCAGGCTGCACTCTAGCCAGGTTTCAGCCAGGCTTCCTATGGTCCGCATTTCCCGAGTATTTTGAGCAGTGCGCTGTGGGGAGCTCCTTCAGGCGCGAACGGCTCTATCGGTCGCCCGACCCCTTGCCTTTGTTCTGCTTTAGGGTAACGAACAGGAATGCGGTGGATCCTGATCCTGCCATTTTTGGTTCTCATCGTGCTGTTTGCGCTATCCAACCAGCAAAATGTGCACCTGGCGCTATGGCCCGCGCAGGGTTGGACTGAATTGCCGGTCGCCATCGCGGTACTGATGGCGGCCGCCGCGGCGTTCATCCTGGGCGCCCTCTTGGTCTGGTTCGATGTTCTAGCCCAACGGCGCCGGGCGCGCCGGGCCGAACGGCGGGTGCGCATGTTAGAAGAGCAACTGGAAGATTTGCGGGCCCGCGGACCGATTCCCTCGCCACCGCCGGGTCCTGTTTCCCGGGCGGCTCCACGCTAGAACATGACGAGTCCAGGTCGAAGCCACCATGCGCTGGGGTTTTTGGTTGCGAGCGCGCTTCAGGCTTTCCGACCATCCGGGCTCCAATCCCGGGTCCCGATTTTGCGGCGCAAAATGCGACCCGGTGCTCGCGAAGTGAGAACCCGAGTCCGCCGCAAGCCATCGCGCTCAAGAGCGGCGCCGGCTCGAGGGGAGCGCCATGGTCTCCGTCGCTGAGCGCCTCATTGTCGCTATCGATACCGGCGATCTCGGCCGCGCCCAGGAATGGGCCTCCGCTGTGGCCCCGTATTGCGGTTTAATCAAGCTCGGGCTCGAGTTCTTCCTGGCCAACGGCCCGGCGGGCGTGCGGGGCGTCACCGAGCGCCCTGTTTTCCTCGATCTAAAGCTGCACGACATCCCGAATACCGTAGCGGGCGCGATCCGTGCCGTCCTGCCCCTCGCACCCCGTATGGTGACCCTCCATGCAGCGGGAGGGGCGGGGATGTTGCGGGCCGCGCGCGCAGCCGCTGAGGCGGCTGGAACGGAGCGCCCGCTGCTGCTCGCGGTGACAGTGCTGACCAGCCTGAATGCCGCGGCCCTGGCCGAAACAGGAGTTTCCGGAGGACCCCGGCAGCAAGTGCTGCGGCTCGCTCAGATGGCGATACGCTCCGGGGCCGATGGCATTGTGTGCAGCCCCCATGAGGCCGCCATCTTGCGAAAGGCGCTGGGCAGCCGGGCGGTGTTGGTGACCCCCGGAATACGTCCTACGCCCGTGGCAGCGGATGACCAGGCGCGGGTCATGACTCCGGAGCAGGCGATCGCTGCTGGCGCTGACTGGATCGTGATCGGCCGGCCGATTACTGGGGCCGCTGATCCGGCCGCCGCGGCACGGGCCATTGCGGCATGAGCATCAAAGTGAAGATTTGTGGGGTGAATAGTATCCCGGCCGTCGAAGCCGCGGCGAATGCCGGCGCCGACTGGATAGGTTTCGTGTTCTTCCCGCCATCGCCTCGCGCGATCACCCCCGCCCTAGCCTCGGCGTTGGCGGCGCGGGCCGATCCAGGTCCGGGCCGGGTCGGTCTGTTCGTGGCGCCTTCCGAAGACGAGGTCGCGGCAGTGCTTCGGCAGGTCCGCCTGGATGCGCTGCAGATTTATGGCCCAGCGCCAACACTGGCGCAGCTCCGCGCCCGTTTCGGGCTACCGGTCTGGCGGGCGGTGGCGGTCGGTTGCGCGGGGGATCCACCCGCTGACGCCGGCGGTGCCGATAGGCTTGTGCTGGATGCCAAGCCGCCGGCCGACGCCTCCCGCCCGGGCGGAAACGCGGAGCCTTTCGACTGGTCTGTGTTGCGCGGCTGGAAGGCGCCTGTGCCCTGGATCCTGGCCGGCGGGCTTACAGCGGCAAACGTCGCGCAAGCGATCGGTGTGACCGGCGCCCAGGCCGTCGATGTCTCTTCCGGGGTGGAGACCGCGCCGGGTCTTAAAGACCCCAAGCTGATTCGCGCCTTTATCGGGGCGGCCCGCTCAGCCCCAACGCCTGCCTAAGCCAAGGTCTGATTATCGTCTTGCGCGGCTTGAGATTGCGCCGCCAGCGCGCGTGCCATCTGGCTCAGCGCTTCTTGGTGCTTTTCGTTGTCGATGGCAGCAAAATTACGGGCTAGTTCCAGGCACATGCGCTGCCGCGGGGTCATTTCTGAAGCATGTTCATCGGCCGCCAGGCCTTCAAAGAACCAGGAAACCGGAACGCTCAGGACTTGCGCGATTTCATACAACCGGCCAGCGGAAATGCGATTGAGGCCGCGCTCATACTTATGCGCCTGCTGATATGTTACGCCGATCATCTGAGCGAGTTGCTGCTGCGATAGGCCCAGCATGACCCGCCGCTCCCGAATGCGATTGCCGACATGCCGATCAGCAGCGCTAGCCCGGGCGCTAGGCCGCGCCTCATCGTACTCATTCGAGTGGGTTTGCCCTCTGTGGGCCTGTTGTTCAGACATCTTGTCGAGTGCCCCTGACACGATAGAGAGCTCCTCCTGCTATCTTGGGTTGAGATTCGCGCGGGCTATATCAGGTCAGGGAGGGGTCTCCCGCAATAGGCTAATGACCCGTGCCCTGTTCACGCTTTGGTGTCCGAGCCGCATGGAGTTGGTGGGGTCCCTCTGTGTCCTCGGATACGGGAACCTTATCTTCTTCTTTGCCCGCAGTCACTTGCGCGAGCAAGCGTTGGAGCCGCTCAACTTCTGCGCGTAAAGCCGCGATTTCCTGTGCGGCTGCCGACTCAGCTGGGTTTTGCTGGTCAGAGACGCCCGGCCCGTTTTCCGCCGTTCCGGCGGGATTGTAGAAGGGCGTGAAAAAGCTCATCGCCCTCTCGATCATATTCATGTTTTGGCGCCCCACTTCTTCCATCCCGAATGGGAAGAAGTTGCCCATGGTTTGTTGCATGGTCCGGCGCATTTGCTGTTGCTGAAGCGCAAAAGCCCGCATTGCCTCATCGAGGTATCGCGGCACTAAATTTTGCAGGCTGTCCCCATAGAACCCGATAAGCTGCCGGAGAAAGCTGGTCGGCAGCATTGCGCGCCCCTTTCCTTCCTCCTCGACGATGATCTGGGTGAGGACACTTCGGGTAATATCCTCGCCGGTTTTTGCGTCATAGACGACGAAGTCGCGGCCTTCACGGACCATCTCGGCGAGACTGTCGAGGGTGATGTAGCTTGAGCTTTCCGTATTGTAGAGGCGCCGGTTGGCATATTTTTTCACCACCGCGGGTGGGTTTTCGGGCGGCCGCTCCGGGCCGCTAGGCGCTGGCTCTGACATCCGATCTCTGACCTCGACGTTGAATAATGGCATCCGGGCGTTGGGCATAGCTGAACCGGGTTCCTACCCAGGCTGCTCTGGCGGCTAGGGCGCGATCGAATGTTATAGGATCTGAAACTCTTTTTGAGGAGAGGAACTATGCCGCCAATCGATGGTCCGAACCTGGATTCAGAGCAGCTTGCCCGCGACTGGCTGACGATTTCCCAAAGCGAGCTCGCCTGCATGCAGGTTGACCGGGAGGCATACGAAGCATGGCATACCCTTTCCGCTCTGTGGGCGGGCGCGGCGGCGCTGATACTGCATCGACATTCGGAACAAGGCGAGGCTGATGCGAGCCGATCGACCAGCGCCGCTACGGCGACGAGGCCCGCGCCCGCTGCTGATGCACCTGACCCTCGCGATGCTGAAATCGAGCGCCTCCGGCGCCGCATCGCCGAACTTGAAGCCGAGCGACGGGGCGGCACCGCCGGTGAACCCGGGGCCGCCGCGGCCTGAACCACAAGCTCTGCTCGCCCAGCTCGGGCGCGCGGCGAGTGCCGCCGGGCTCTCGTTGGAGCAGCTCAGCGATTTTCACGAGGCGTTTCGCGAGCACAGCGACCTCGTCAAGGGTGTCGCGGCGTATCGCCGGCATCCATGGGTACGGCAATTGCCGGAACCGCCGGTAATCTGGGCGGAAGGCGAAACCCGGCTGCTCGAGTTCGTGCCCCAAGACCAGGCTGCATCCGGCCCGGTAATCCTTTTCGTGCCAAGCCTGATCAACCGAGCCTATGTTCTCGATCTCGCACCCGGCCATTCGATGCTGCGCTGGCTGGCCGGCGAAGGGTTTCGCTGCATGCTGCTCGACTGGGGCTGGCCGGGATTCGCCGAGCGTCAGTTTACCATCACCAATTATGTCGCCGGCCGGCTCGAACGGGCGCTTGCCTTTGCCTATGCGCATGCGGGCGAGAAGCTGGTGCTCGCTGGCTATTGCATGGGCGGAACGCTGAGCGTCGCCGCTGCCGTGCGGCGACCTGAGCCATTGCGTGCAATCGTACTGTTGGCAACCCCGTGGGATTTCGACGCCGTGGATGCCGGGAGGGCTCTGCAAGTTATCAATCGCTTACCTTTGTTCGACGAAGTGCTTGCCGCCACGCAAACAATGCCAATTGACTTGCTGCAGATCCTTTTTGCGCTCGTGGACCCGTACGGTGTGGGCGCGAAATATCAGGCTTTTGCCTCGCTCGATCCGGAAAGCGAACGGGCCCGCCTCTTCGTTGCGATCGAAGACTGGCTGAACGACGGCGTGCCGCTCGCTGCCGCCGTGTTCCGAGAATGCGTGAAGCGTTGGTACGAGGAGAACCTGCCTGCCCGGCGCGAATGGCAGGTAGGCGGCGTTGTGATTGACCCGGCGCGCATCGCCTTGCCGGCCTTCGTGGCCGCACCCGGGCGCGATCGTCTTGTGCCGCCCGCGAGTGCGCGGGCGCTCGCGGCGCAGCTTCCGGGCGCGGTTCTGCATGAGCCTCTCGCCGGGCATATCGGGATGGTTGCGGGGGCCAATGCCGAGCAGACGCTTTGGGTTCCCTTACGGGATTGGCTGCGCGCCCTGCCTAGAGCGTGATGACTTCAGCCGAAGCCATCATGCTCTAGCTTTGCTTTCGAGCATCTTCACGCGCTGCTGGAATGCAAGCAATTCCAGTCAAGCCCGATCTGCTCTGGGTTGCGTCCCGGGCCATAACGTCCTACGTGAAGCCCGCCGGTCCACCTTAGGCACTTAGAAATGGGAGAAGCCAAATGGACGAAATCGTAATAGTTTCAGCAACACGTACGCCCGTGGGGAGCTTTACCGGCACTCTGGGCAATCTTCCGGCACAAGAACTGGGCAGCATTGCTGTAAAGTCAGCCATACAGCGGGCCGGCCTTGAGCCGGGTGATGTTGACGAAGTTATTCTGGGTCAAATTCTTTCGGCAGGAGGCGGTCAAAATCCCGCCCGCCAAGCGGCGCATTTTGCCGGGGTTCCCGATGAGAAGACCGCGTTCGCAATCAATCAGCTCTGCGGTTCCGGCTTGCGCGCCGTGGCCCTGGGCGCGCAGCAAATTCGGACCGGCGAAAGCAATATCGTGGTCGCTGGCGGTATGGAGAGCATGAGCCAGGCGCAACACACGGCCTATCTCCGCTCCGGCACGAAGATGGGCGGCGTCGAGTTCCTGGACAGTATGCTTAAGGATGGGTTGTGGGATGCGTTCCACGGCTATCACATGGGCGTGACGGCCGAGAACGTGGCCCGCGCGTACCAAATTACCCGCGATGAGCAGGACGAATTCGCTCTCGGATCGCAGCAAAAGGCGAGCGCCGCCCAGAAGAGCGGCCGCTTCAAGGACGAGATTACCCCCGTTACCGTGAAGTCCCGCAAGGGCGAAGTGGTTGTGTCGGATGACGAATACATTCGTCATGATGCGACCAAGGAGTCCATGGCCAAGCTGCGCCCAGCCTTCAACAAGGAAGGCACGGTCACGGCCGGCAATGCGAGCGGCATCAACGATGGAGCCGCGGCTGTCGTGCTGATGAGCGCGGGGGAAGCCTCGAAGCGCGGACTTAACCCGATAGCGCGCATCGTTGCGTTTGCAACGGCAGGCGTCGACCCCTCGATTATGGGCACCGGACCAATCCCGTCAACCCGTAAGGCGCTCAAGCGCGCCGGTTGGAAGACCGACGACCTAGACCTGGTCGAGGCCAATGAGGCCTTCGCTGCCCAGGCGATCTCAGTGAATAAGGATCTGGGCTGGGATACGTCGAAGGTGAATGTAAACGGCGGCGCCATCGCGCTCGGCCACCCGATTGGGGCGTCTGGGGCGCGCGTGCTCGTCACATTGCTGCATGAGATGCAGAAACGGGACGCCAAAAAGGGTCTGGCCACCCTGTGCATTGGCGGCGGTATGGGCGTCGCCATGTGCGTCGAGCGGTAAGCATGCAAGGCTCGCAGCCGAAAGGTTGCGGGCCTTTTTCTTTATTCGCACAAGGATTCAAACTGACAAAACGGAAGACGCTGAGAGGGAGAAACGAGTATGGCGAGAGTCGCACTTGTAACCGGTGGAACGCGCGGTATCGGCGAGGGGATTAGTAAAGCCCTCAAAAACGCGGGCTGCACGGTTGCAGCGAGCTATGCTGGCAATGATGAGGCCGCGAATAGATTTCAGAGCGAGACCGGCATCAAGGTTTTCAAATTCGACGTCAGTAATTTCGATGCGTGCAAGGAAGGAGTTCAGAAAATTACGTCTGAACTCGGCCCGATCGAAATTTTGGTGAATAACGCCGGTATAACCCGCGATACGACCTTGCAAAGGATGTCGCCCGAGCAGTGGCACGCGGTGATCAATACCAACCTGAACTCACTCTTCAACATGTGCAAGCTGGTCATTGATAGCATGCGCGAGAAGAAATTCGGCCGCATCATCAATATCAGCAGTGTCAATGGCCAGGCTGGCCAGCTCGGTCAAACCAATTACTCGGCGGCGAAGGCGGGGGTGATCGGGTTCACGAAAGCGCTGGCGAAAGAGGGCGCACGGAACGGGATTACCGTCAACGTGATTTGCCCGGGGTATGTCGGCACGGAGATGGTGCAGGCAGTGCCGCAAGACGTGTTGCAGAAGATCATCGCGACGATTCCCATGGGGCGGCTCGGCACGGTCGAAGATATCGCACGCGGGGTGGTGTTCCTGGCCGCCGACGATGCCGGCTGGATTACCGGCTCCACCCTCTCCATCAATGGCGGGCAGCACATGTTCTGAGTGAACACCGGAGCGGCAAGCGGCTGCTCCGGTTCTTCCCCTCCTATAACATCGGTCGGCCGCCCGTTACCGGGATCAAGGCCCCGCTGATGTAGCTTGACTCTGAGGAGGCGAGCAGCACGTAAACCGGGGCAAGCTCGGCGGGCTGTCCGGGCCGCTCGAGCGGCACGTTCGCTCCGAACTTTTCGACCTTGCCTTCCGGCATCGTCGATGGAATGAGGGGTGTCCAGATCGGGCCTGGCGCCACCGCGTTTACCCGAATGCCTTTCTCCGCCAACATTTGCGCAAGACCCGCGGTAAAGTTCGCAATCGCCCCCTTCGTTGTCGCGTAAGGTAATAGTTGGGGCGATGGGTTCTTCGCGTTGATTGAGCTTGTGTTGACGATGGCGCTACCGGGCTTCATGTGCGGCACGGCGGCCTGGCACAGATAGAATTGGGAGTAGATGTTGGTCCGGAACGTCTTGTCCCATTCCTCGGCGCTGATATCCTCAAGACTCTCATAGGTACGCTGCATTGCAGCATTGTTCACCAGGATATCGAGCCGGCCGAACTCGCTGAGCGCACGGTCGATGAGGCTCCGGCAGTGGGCTTGCTCCGAGATATCTCCAGCAACGACTACGGCCCGCTTTCCCGCCTCCTCGACCCAGCGAGCCGTTTCTTTCGCGTCCTCATGCTCGTCGAGATACGCGATCAGCACGTCGGCGCCTTCGCGGGCGAAGGCGATCGCGACCGCCCGGCCGATGCCGCTATCCGCACCGGTAATCAACGCGGCCAGTCCCTGGAGCTTGCCGCTTCCTCTGTAGGATTGTTCGCCATGGTCCGGCTGGGGCCGCATCTCGCCGGTTTGGCCGGCCGGTTCCTGTTGTTGCTTTGGAAAGGACGGCTTTGGGCCGGTTTCTTTAGGGTCCTGCGCCATGACTATGCTCCATCTGATCGCGCCTACAGCATGATGACTTCAGGCGAAGCCATCATGCTGTAGGTTTTGCCTCTCAGAGCACGATTCAGGGTTTCCGACGATCGGGACCCCAATTCGCTCGCGAATTGGGAACCCGAGTCCGCCTCAACCCATCGTGCTCTAGCGATCATGGCCTGCAATTTCGGTTGGAAGGGACACTTGCCCTCAGGCCGGCTACAGCTTGCCGATACGGCTACGTGAGACCGGCCTGACGGGCTCGCGGTTGCATTAGAGATCTAGCCGCCTCGCCAAGGGGGCGGGCTGTCTCCAGATTAGACTAAGCCGCCGCCTTAGCGGCCTCCTGGTTCACCTGGCTGTTGGCAAGCTCATTGAGGAGGGTGTCGGTCTTCTTTTCCTCTTCGAGCGTTTGCTCGAGCAGCTCGACCACATCATTCTTTCCGGCAGCTTTGGCCCAAGCGACCAGCGCGCCATAGCGGCACATCTCATAATGTTCCACCGCTTGCGCATTGGCGATCAGCCCCGCGTCGAGAACCGGGCCTTTCTCGAAATCGCCGACGAGTTCTTCCCCTTCTTCGATAATGCCATTAATCGCCTCGCAGGTCTGACCCCGTGCACGGCTGCCCAATTTCTCGAATACCTGTTGCAGGCGCTCGACGTGATGTTCGGTCTCCTCCCGGTGCTGCTGGAAGGCTTGGCGGAGCTGGTCGCTTTGCGCCACTTTGGCCATCTTTGGCAGCGCCTTCAGGATTTGCCGTTCCGCGTAGTAGATATCTCGAAGGAAACTGAGACAAAGCTCATTGAAGCCTTTGGCTGCAGCCATATCACTCCTCCTGCAATTAGGCGGCAGGGTGCCGCCGGACTATGCAGGGTTAAGCGCACGCCCCGGTTGGAGGTTCGTTCCGCCTTCTGAATAATGGCGAATTTAGGGCACGGCGTTCGGAGGAACAGCCGGGGTACTTTGACTGCCCGCCTGCCGCGCCCAATTCCGGGGACATGGAAATTCCTTTCGCGGGCTTGGCCCATGAGATCGGCCGGCAATCGCCTTTGCGGGCCGCGATCACCGCCGCCACCCGGCCAGGCGAGGCCGAATGCGTGCCGCCCCTCATCGAAGCCGCGGCCCTTTCTCCTGAGCTAATGGCCCGAGCGCAATCCCTCGCCCGGCAGCTCGTGCGAGCCTTGCGGGCGAAGGGGGGCCGAAGCGGGCTCGAGGCGCTGATGCACGAATATGACCTTTCAAGCCAAGAAGGGATCGCCCTCATGTGCTTGGCCGAGGGGTTGCTGCGTATTCCCGATACGGCGACACGGGATGCGCTGATTCGGGACAAAGTGAGCGCCGGTGATTGGCGCGCCCATTTGGGCCGCAGCGGCTCGATTTTTGTCAACGCGGCGACCTGGGGCTTGCTGATCACAGGGCGGCTCACAGCAACGAGCAGCCAGGCCGGGTTTGGCGCTGCCCTGGCCCGGCTGGTGGCGGCAGGAGGGGAGCCCTTGATCCGCGCGGGGGTCGACCTGGCGATGCGTATGTTGGGCGAACAGTTCGTGGCCGGTCAGACGATCGAGGAGGCGCTGGACAACGGCCGCCGGATGGCGGCGCGCGGGTTCCGCTATTCGTACGACATGCTTGGTGAAGCGGCGCTGACCACGGCGGATGCCGAGCGGTATTATGCGGCTTACGCCCATGCCATCGGTGCGATCGGTCATGCCGGTGGTGGGCGCGGGCTGCGGGAGAGCCCGGGGATTTCCGTTAAGCTCTCCGCGCTCCATCCACGCTACTCTCGTTCGCAACGGGACCGGGTTATCGGGGAGCTCGGCGGCCGGCTCCGTTCCCTGGCAGTGCAAGCGCGACGCTACGATTTGGGGCTCAACATCGATGCCGAGGAAGCGGACCGGCTAGAATTGTCGCTCGATCTGCTGGAGATGCTCTGCGCTGAGCCCGCGCTGGCCGGGTGGGATGGTATTGGTTTTGTCGTGCAGGCCTACCAGAAGCGCGCGCCGTTCGTAATCGATTGGCTGATCGATCTAGCGCGGCGCAGCCGGCGACGGTTGATGGTGCGGCTGGTCAAGGGGGCCTACTGGGATACTGAAATCAAACGGGCCCAGGTGGAGGGGCTCGAGGATTTCCCGGTCTACACCCGCAAACTGCATACCGACGTTTGTTATCTGGCTTGCGCGCGTAAAATGCTCGCCGCGTCCGATGCCGTGTTTCCGCAGTACGCCACACATAACGCCCTGACTTTGGCAACGATCTATACGGCAGCCGGGGAGAATTTCGAGCCTGATCTTTACGAGTTTCAGTGCCTGCACGGCATGGGTGAGCCGTTATACGAAGAGGTGGTCGGGGCGGAGAAGCTCAATCGGCCATGCCGGATCTATGCGCCGGTTGGTACGTATGAAACCTTGTTGCCCTATCTGGTTCGGCGGCTGCTGGAAAACGGCGCGAATACCTCGTTTGTAAATCGGATTGCTAATCCGGAAGTAAGCGAGGATCTGCTGGTGGCGGATCCGGTCGCGGCGGCGCGGGCGATCCTTCCCCTGGGTGCGCCTCATCCGCGCATCGCCCGGCCACCCGCGCTATTCGGCGTGGCGCGGGCCAATTCGCTCGGGCTTGACCTCGCCAATGAGCAGGTGCTCGCCGGGCTGGCGCAGCGGCTGCGCGCTGGGCCACGCAGGTATGGCAGCTTCGGCCGGGCCGTACGCAACCCGGCCGATAACCGGGATATTGTGGGCCGCATCGCGGATGCCGATCCGGCGCAAGCGGATGGCGCGATCGAGCGGGGCGCTGGGTCTGATTGGAGGTATGTTCCGCCGGGTCAGCGCGCGGCCTGCTTGCTTCGCGCCGCCGATATGCTGCAGGCCCGGATGCCCGAGCTGATGGGGTTGATTGTGCGCGAAGCGGGCCGGACCTTGCCGAATGCGGCCGGCGAAGTGCGCGAGGCCATCGATTTCCTCCGTTACTATGGAACCCAGGTTAGGGACACATTTGCGAACGACACGCACCGGCCGCTCGGCCCCGTGGCATGCATCAGTCCTTGGAATTTCCCGCTTTCCATTTTTACGGGCCAGGTCGCCGCGGCATTGGCCGCCGGCAACACGGTGTTGGCCAAGCCCGCTGAGCAAACACCGCTCATCGCCGCCGAAGCGGTTCATACACTGCATGAGGCGGGCGTGCCTCCTGAGGCCGTGCAGCTCGTGCCCGGGGGCGGGGATGTGGGGGCGCAGATTGTTTCCGATCCTCGGGTTCAGGGCGTATTGTTTACCGGCTCTATCGAAGTGGCGCGCCTGATCCAGCGCGCCCTCGCCCGAAGGACGCGGCCGGATGGCGAGCTGCCGCTGTTGATTGCCGAAACGAGCGGTCAGAACGCCATGATGGTGGATGCATCGGCTCTGCCCGAACAAGTGGTGGCCGATGTGCTCGCATCGGCATTCGATTCGGCAGGTCAGCGCTGCTCCTCGTTGCGCGTCCTTTGTCTGCAGGAAGAGATTGCTGACCGCGTTTTGGAGCTGCTCCGCGGCGCAATGGCCGAGCTTGTTGTGGGTAACCCCGGCCGGTTATCGACCGATGTCGGCCCGGTGATTTCGGCTGAAGCGGCGGCAGGGATTTCCGCACATCTCGACGCCATGCGAGGGGAAGGCCGGCCGGTGCATCAGCTTCCGCTTTCGGCCGAGTGCCGATACGGCAGCTTCGTCGCGCCAGCCTTGGTTGAGATCGAAGCCATCGCCGAGTTGGATCGTGAAGTGTTCGGCCCGGTGCTGCACGTGCTTCGATTTAGGCGGGACGAGGTGCATTCGGTGATTAACGCCGTTAACGCCACCGGCTACGCCCTAACCTTCGGGATACATTCGCGAATCGATGAAACGATTGCGCATGTTGCCGAACGGATCGAGGCGGGGAATATTTATGTCAACCGCAGCATGATTGGCGCGGTGGTTGGGGTGCAGCCGTTCGGTGGCCATGGCCTCTCGGGCACTGGCCCGAAAGCTGGCGGCCCGCTCTATCTCCGGGCGCTGCTGAGCGCGGCACCGCCAATGGGGCTGGATGACGGTGGGCGGGAGCTCCCAGGGCCCGCTGGCGAGCGCAACCGCTATACGCTCCGGCCGCGCGGGACAATTCTGTGCATAGCGCAGACCGAGGCTGGCCTTGAAGCGCAACTCCGGGCGGCATGCGGGGCGGGCAATCAGGCGGTGATCTCCGCCCCCGAGGGCGCTCGCCCGGTGCTGGCACGACTGCCGCCGGGCATTGGGAACCAAGTCGTCAGCAGCGGCGATTGGGATGCCGCGCTATTTGAGGGGGCGCCGGAGGAATTGCTTGATGCCGCACGCTGGCTCGCCGACCGGCCGGGCGCGGTAATCCCGCTTGCCGGGTGTGATGCGGACCGGCCGGTTGCGCGCGAGTTCCTGGTCCAGGAGCGGACGATCAGCACGAATACGGCGGCCGCCGGCGGTAATCCGAGCCTGATGACGATTGGGTAGCCCGGGCCGGGCGCTCAGCCGACCGCTGGCTTCGGCTGACTGCCATTCATCTTTCCGCAGCGAGCTTAAAGCGGCGGCGCTGATCCTGCTATTCCGGTTTCTTTTCATTTTATGTGCTGAGGATCGCGGGCTGCTGCCCGTGAATAATGTTCATTTTGATCGGGAGGCGAGGTGGTTTGCGCCGCGACCCGCTCCCCCGTCGCCGCAGGGGCCCCTACCGACTACAGGAACTGACCTGAGCCCCTTCTTCCATCCGCCTAAAGCGAGGCTAGAGCATGTTTGTTTTTAGCAGCAACAAACATGCTCTAGCGAGTCTTGTTCGAGAGCAGGATTCACGCTTTCCGACGTTTCCGCCTCAAGCGATCGTGCTCTAGGCCCGCGCGACGATTCGCGTGCGGGCAAAGCAACGACCAAGGGGCAGCCGCAATGCCGGGCTTGACAACTGCTGGTTGTCTGTGTTCTTTCTTTGTTTATGTCCTTGGCCGCCTCTCAACCCGCACTAGGCCTGTCCCGCCGCCTAGCCCAGATCATCGAAGGGCTATGCGGGGCGCTCGCCGCGCGCATGGCCAAGGACCGGAATGCGGCGCCGGTGCTTTTTGTGGTCTGGACCCGGTTACGCCGCCTGACGGCCCGGTTTGAAAAGCTGGTGGCGGACATTCGCGCCGGCCGAGGGCCGGCCGTGCGGGACCGGCTTGAATCTTTGCCGCAACTGCCCGGCCTGCTGGGCTCGCCTCCGCCGCCGCTGCCGCGCGAATTTGGCTGGCTGCTTCGGGTTGCGCCGGAGTCGGTGGCCTATGCCGGGCAGGTGGAGTATCTGCTGGCAGATCCGGAGATGAAGGCGCTCCTGGCCGGGTCGCCACAAGCGAGGCGGCTCCTGCGGCCGCTGTGCCGGATGCTCGGGATCCGGCCTGGGCCGGAACTTGTTGCGGCGCGGCCCGGGCCGCCTGATGCGACCCAATCCGGGGCTGCTACGTCGGGTTCGCCCCCTGGTTCAGACCAGATCACAGACGCGGAAGCCCGGCCTGCTCCGTCCCGGCGGCTAGGGCTGCCGCTTCCGGCGCCGAACGACGCGGGGGCCGACCCGCCGGGGGCTGTGCCCTGGCTCCGATTTGCGGCGAACTGAGCGACTGGCTGAAGCGCGCCCATAATGTTCCTGTTGCGTTACGTTCCTGAGTTTTAGAGCGGTTTCCACTCCGGCGGAACCGCTCTAGATGTTGTTTACCGAGCAGATTCATGCGCGCCCTCATTGAGGGTCGGGCCGGGGCGTGGGAAGGGGGCGATCCAGCCGTCGGGTTTGCCTCCGGACGTCCGCTAACTATAAAGCCCCCGCTACGTAACCCGGCCAGGACCGGCTTGGCGGGGAAGTACAGGAGTGATCCCCGGATGCGCACAGGCGAGGTCCGCTATTTGCTGACCGATACGTTCTATCGCATGACCTATACGGCCTGGGGCGATCCGGCTTTTCCCCCGGTGGTCTGCGTGCATGGGCTCACCCGTAACGGGCGCGATTTCGATCTGCTGGCGGCAGCGCTAGCAGACCGGTTTTGGGTGGTCTGTCCCGATTTGCCCGGCCGCGGCCAGTCCGATTGGCTTCCCGAGGCAGCGCTTTATCAGCCGCCGACCTACGTAATCGCACTGGCGCACCTGTTAGCGGCGATTGGCCGGCCGGTCCTGTGGGTCGGCACCTCCTTGGGCGGCATATGCGGGATGATGATTGCGGCGGCCACCGGGCATCCGATTACGCGCATGGTTCTGAACGATATCGGGGCCCGAATCGAGCAGGCGGCGATCGCCCGCATCAGGGAGTATCTGAGTTTGAAGCCCATGCCCGTCTTCCCTGATCTCGTGGCGCTCGAGCGCCATTTACGGAATGTGTATGCACCGTTCGGGCCGATGACGGATGCCCAATGGACCCATATGGCGGAAACTTCCGCCCGGACCCTGGCGGACGGAAGAGTAACCTTGCATTACGACCCGAAGCTCGGTGAGCCGATGCGGATGGCCGAGCCGGCGGAAGTCGATCTTTGGCCCGTCTGGAACAGGATCCGCATTCCTGTGCTGGTGATCCGGGGCGAAGCCAGTGATCTCCTTTCCGCCGAGACCCAGCGTCAGATGGAGGCGACCGGCGCCCGCGGCATGGTGGTGCCCGGCGTGGGTCACGCTCCGTCGCTTAACGACGAGCCTACGATTTCGGCGATTCAGACCTTTTTGGAAGGGGATTAGAACCTCTTGTAAGGAGCGGCCGGCTGAGCTTGCTTTTATTTTGTTGGCCTGGGATCAGAACTTTTGAGACCGCGGAATCTCTGTGTTGACGGGGGCCGCCAAGATCGGGTTGCTACCCATCATTGACGTATCAGAATATAATTCATCGTCACCTCAATTGTGAGATCCCGATCCACAACACCCGGCGGGAATGGCGGTAAGTGCGCGCTGCGAAACAGCGATTGCAGCGCCATATCCAGCCAAACTGACCCCGAGCGCAGGATCAGATCGACCGATTTCACCCGCCCATCCGGAGCCACAATGATGCGGACCCCGGAGAGCCCATCCTCGCCCCGCCGGACCGCCTCTTCTGGGTAATACTTATGCGCCTCTACCCACGCCGCGAACTCGTTGCGCCAATCCGGGCCAGGATTTTGCCCCTCGAACCTGGCGAGCGGCCGGGCATTGAAGGCACCCGTGGCCGCCGTCCCTATAGACATGTCGATCCCGCGCGAAAACCGGCTGGCGTGTGGCGCAGATCCGCGGCCGCCGGGTGGGTCGGCAGGCGTGCCAAGCGAGAAGTTCTGCACCGGCGGGAAGGGTCGCGGCTGGGGCGCGGGCCGGGCCATTGATCTCGGCGGCTGAGGCTCCGGTTGCGGTTCAGGCACCGGAACGGGGGCGGGAGTGGGCAATGCTTGGCTCGGCGCCTCCTCGGGTGTCTCCAAGCGCACCGCAGGGGCCTCGCTCGGCGGTCCAGCGGGTGTCGGCGTAGGCGGTGCCTCGGTTGGGCGTGGCGTTTCAGGTGCAGCAGGCGCCTCGACTGCCCGCGGCGCTTCGGGAGCAGGCGGGGAAGGTAGCGGTGCAGGGGGAGAAACCGGTGCAGGCGCTTGTACCTCTGGCACCGGGACTGGGGGTACAGCCTGAACCGGCGCCTCCGGCGTCCGAGGTACTTCCGGCGTAGCGGGAGCTGGAGCAATCTCGGGTGCATTCGGTGCCGCCGCGGGCGGTTGCGGCTCCGGCGTCCCGCCCTGGAACTGGATCGCGAATCCTGGGGTTAGCTCCTCCGTCTCTTTCGGCCTGGGCTTCGGCGCCAAGAGAAAGACCCCTAGCAGAAGCATATGCAGGGCGAGCGACAACAGCAGCACCCAGCCGAGCCGGCTCGGGCGTCGTCCCCGCCACGAGGGGCGCCAAACCGATTCGGCCGCAAAGCTGGGCGGCGCTGCAGAGATCTGATTCAGGGTATAAGCAGCCTCAAGCTGACCAGAATCGGCTAACGATAGCAGAAATGTCGCGAAGGCGGGCTCTTCGAACAAGCATGGCCGCTCCGGCTCAGTATCAGCTTGCCCGAGGGGACTCGATAGCAGCAAAGCGGACCGCTTCCTCAGCGGCGCGCATCAGGGCGCGGGCCTTCTGCCGCGTCTCCTCGTATTCGAGATCAGGGTCCGAGTCGGCCACGATGCCAGCTCCCGCTTGCACATGCATCGTACCCTCTTTCACCAGCGCCGTGCGCAGGCCGATGCAGGTATCCATCGTCCCGTTCGCGGCGAAGTAACCGATGCAGCCGGCATAGATGCCGCGCCGGTCTGGCTCGAGCTCCTCGATGATCTCCATCGCCCGCACTTTGGGGGCCCCCGAAAGCGTGCCGGCCGGGAAGCCAGCAACAAGCGCATCAAGCGCATCCAAGCCCGGCCGCAGCTTACCCTGCACATTGCTGCTGATATGCATGACATGGCTGAAGCGCTCGACCACGAAACTTTCGGTTACCTTGACGCTGCCGATTTCGGCAACCCGGCCCACATCGTTGCGACCGAGATCAAGCAGCATCAAATGCTCGGCCCGCTCTTTCGGATCGGCGAGCAACTCGGCCTCGAGCGCCTGGTCTTCCTCATAGGTCGTACCACGCCGCCTTGTGCCAGCGAGCGGCCGGATCGTGACGATCCCATCGCGAAGCCGGACCAAAATTTCCGGGCTCGACCCGGCCAGCGCAAAGTCGCCGAATTCGAAAAAGAACAGAAACGGCGCTGGGTTGATTCGCCGCAGCGCCCGATAGAGCGCGAAGGGCGGAAGGGCGAAGGGAACGGAGAATCGCTGGCTCAATACGATCTGGAACGCATCCCCCGCGGCGATGTACTCCTTGGCGCCGCTCACTCCGGCAATGAACTCCTCCCGTGTGAAGCTGCTGGCGGGCGGACCAGGGGGCGGCAAGGCGACCGGCGGCGCCGCTTGGGGTAGCGGGCGGGCGAGCGCCATCTGCGCGCGTGCGAGACGGGCCTGCGCCTCATCCCAAGCACCCTCGGCCGAAAGCCCGTGCCGAGGATAGGCGGGCGCTATCAGCGTCAGCTCATCCTTTACGTTGTCGAAGATCGCGAACAGCGTTGGTCGAAGCAGGATCGCTTCCGGCGCGCCGATCACGTCGTCGTTCTTGTCAGGCAGGCGCTCCATTAGGCGCACCATGTCATACCCAAGATACCCAACCAGGCCGCCAGACATAGGAGGCAACGAGGCGGGCACATCAAGGCGGGTCTCAGCGATCAGCGCGCGTAGGCTCTCAAGGGCAAGCCGGTCATCCGCCACATAGGCATGGGGAGCGGATAGCGCGTGCCGATTGATCTCGGCCCGGCCATGGCGGCATCGCCAGATCAGATCGGGCTCCATCCCAATTACTGAATACCGGCCCCGTGCAGCCCCGCCTTCGACGCTTTCCAGCAAAAAAGCATTTGGCCGGCCGTGAGCAAGCTTCAGAAATGCGGCGACAGGGGTTTCGAGATCCGCTACGCCGTGCGTCCAGAGCAACGCGCCGCGCCCCGAATTATAGGCATTCCGGAAAGCGGTGTAGCCGGGCGGGACAGAAACGTTCATGTGCTTATTCGTGAATCCGTAGGGTCGCGTTCACTGCAGCAGGCCATTCAGCACCTGCTGGTTGAGTCGGGGCCTTGCCCGCTCCCGCAGTACGCTCGCATAGATGAGTTCGACGTCGTTGGCCAGGGCCCCTGCCATAGCATCGCGCGTCTTGGCATAGTTGGCCGTCGCGGATTTGGGGTCGGGCACCTTCGTTTCGGCCAGCACCGCCACCACGAACCCATCTGGCGTCTCCACCATCGTGGGCTCGCCCTTGTTCAACCCGAACAACGGTTGCAGCAATTCCTTGGGGAACCCTTCTGGGGCCTCGGTCCGGCTCGCAAAGGCTGTGCGGCGAACGGTAAGCCCAGCCACTGTCGCCGCATCTTCGAGCGATTGCCCGCCTTTGACCGCCGCGAGGATTTTGGCTGCTGCTTGTTCCTGCTCGTGCCGGATAGCATCCCTCTCCCAGTCGGCGCGCACCCGGTCAGCCACTTCATCGAACGGCTTCTCCGCCGGGGGGCTGACCTCTTCCACCGTCAGCGCATAGTACGCCGAGCCGCCGCTTGAGGGCGCGGGGACTTCGATCAGGTGCGGCGGATCTCCTTTATGGGCCTCGAATGCGGCTTTTATTACGGCTTGCCGGAGCTCAGCCGGCCCGGGGATGGGCGCAGGCCCGCCTTGCTGGGTATTGCCCTGAGCGTCGAGCGTGCCGGTAACGGCAGCCACGCCCAGATCGTTGGGCAGCTCATCCAAGCTGGACCCGCCGCCTAGCGCGTTGTCGATCTTATTGGCCCGGTCATAAATCAGGTCGGCCGCCTTTTCGGCCGCCACCCGATCGCGCAGCGCGTCTCGAACCTGCTCGAAACTCGCGTCCTTGCCGGGTGTGACGCGCGTGACCTTGATTACATGCCATACCGCGCCCGCCGGATCTTTCTCGGGTTCCATCACTTTGTCGGCCGGGGCATCGAACACCGCCTGGGCGAGTTCGGGTCCTGGGAATTCCTGGCGCGTCGCGTCGGTCAGCTCAACTCCGGAGCCCCCCGCCTCTGCCGCTGCTTTCTGGATTGCCGCCCAGTCCGCACCACTTCGCCACTGCTGGGCGATAGCTGCGGCACGGGCCTCCTCTGGCACGCTCACGACCTGGGCTGAACGCTTCTCCGCCGTGACGAACTCGGATCTGTGCCGTTCATAGGCGGCTTGGAGGTCGGCGTCCGAGACCTGAACTTCTTTTGCCAGGGTTTGGGGTGAGAGCACGATCAGCTTGATCCGGCGGTATTCTGGAGTGCTGTACAGGTCGGGATGATTGTCGTACCAACGATGTAGGGCGGCCTCTTCCGGGGTTGGCGGCGCGACTTTGGCGAATGGGAGTTCCACCATATCGGCGGCCCGCTGCTCGAAGGTGAACGCAAACGCCTCACGTGTGAGAATATCCGGCGGCGCCACCCCGGCCCGCACCGGCTCCAGCAATTGGCGCTGGGAGAGATCCGCGCTCATCATCTGCAGCAGCCGAGCTTCCGTAAGGCCATTGTTGCGCAGAACTGTCTGAAAAATCTGCGGGTCGAACCGGCCGTTCGCATCCTTAAATTGCGGAACAGCGTAGATGGCCTGCAGTAGCGAATCCCGTGGTACGACAATGCCCATCCGGGTTTCCTGCTGGGCGATAGCGAGCTCGGTGATCATCCGGTCCAAGACCTGGGTGAGCACGCTTCGCTTGATCTCGGGCGTCGGGTCGATCTGCTGGCCCACCATCTGGGTAAGCCGGGCTAGCTCGCGCTGATACCGTTCCTGCAGGGTCGCCGGTTCGATGGTCCGGTCGCCCACTTTGGCGACCCACGTCTCGTGCCCCATGTTGCGGATCACATCGCCGACCCCCCAAACGATGAAAGCGGCGACCATCAAAAGGAAGAAGGCGCGCACCACCCAAGAATTCAGGTGACTGCGAAAAGCGGAAATCATCCAAGCACAGTCCAGGCTGTTTCGGCACGCACCATAGGGGCGCGCCCCAGTGTTTGCTATACCGGAGCGCGATGGCTGGAGGCGGAATCGCCGGAAGCCTGAATCGCGCTCTCAAGAGGAAGCCCGATGGCTGGAGGCGGAATCGCCGGAACCTTGATCGCGCTCTAAGAAACACCGCGATGGATCAGCTAACGTCGGGAGCGAGGCCAGGCATGCGGCTGGGGCGTCGGCGCTCAAACAACGGTTCAGCGGAAAGTCCAGCCACCAGTATGCGAACGCCTACGAGCACACCGGCGTAAGCAGAAATCGCCGCAAGCCAGCCTCCTAATACATAGATTACAAGTGCCAGAAGCGACCCGGCCACGGCGGCAGTCAAGAGCAGCAAGGCAGTGTGGCCGCGTGTCACCGCAAAATTCCCTAATGCTTCGGTTAGCTCCAAAACCGGAGCTCTTGGCCGCTAATACTCTGGATTGATGAAACATAGGTGAATCAAACTTATGCCGCGTGTGCGCTCCCGGCGATGGAGGAGTAGACCGCAACGGTACGGCGGGCGATTTCGTCCCAGCCCGGTGCGGCGCCCGCGAGGTGTTGCATCTGGCGCGCGCAGGAAGCGGCAAATTCACGATCAGCAATCATGCGCGCCATTGCGGCGGCGAGCGCGGCGGGATCATTGGGTGGAACCAGTAGGCCCTGCTTTTCGTGTTCGATCGTTTCGCCAAAGCTACCGATCCGGGTCGCGATTACCGGGCGCCCGAAGGCGACGGCTAGGCTCAGGACGCCGCTGGCGTCGATCTCACGATAGGGAAACATAGCGATAGTGCCCGGCCCGAAGAGCTCGGGAACCTCCTCGTCGGATACGAAACGGGTATCCAGTTTGAGGCGGGCTGTCACTCCAAGCTTGGCGGCGAGCGCTTGGAAGGGCGCTAGGTCTATATATGGCTTGCCCACGACGAGCACCTCTGCCTGGCTTTGCAGCTCTTCCGGCAGTCTGGCGAAAGCTTCCAGCAAAAGATCGAGCCCTTTATAGGGTTTAATCTTTCCGAAGAGCAGGAACCGCAATGTCCCGCCCATCGAGTCGGCAGGCGCCTTGGCTGGTCCGCCGCCGAGCAGCCCGTGCGGCACGATCGAGATCAGCGCAGCTGCGGCCCCCTGGGTTAGCAGCCGCTGCCTGCCTTGCTCGGTATGCACGATCAAGCGGTCGAAGCCGGCAAGACCGCGGGGCACGCCTAGCGCCTGAAGCCGGGCAGCCGGGGCGCCATTGAACGGATTCGTGTCGTGCACGGTCAGCACGAGGGGCGCGATCTGTTTCAGTCCGGGCAGGAAGAACCGATCAACAACGGGCAAGGGCATCCACTGAAAATGGATCACGTCGGGGCGGAATTGTGCCAGTTGCCGGCGCAATGCGGTCATCGACCATATATGCTCGGCCCCTTTGGCGGCCAAGCGCACGGCATTCGGGAAACTAAGCACAATGGGGCGGCTGGTCAGTCGATAAAAGGCCGGAACAAGCGGTACCTCCGCGATGTTGTTATCATCCGTACCGGGCGATCTGCCATATAAGCGCACTTCGTGTCCGACTTGCCGCAGGCCGGTAGCGAGAGCGGCATCGTATGGCAGGGTGAAAAGCGATGGGTCGATCAGGGCAATACGCATATTACAGGTTCCTGCCGGAGCTTTTATGGAAATGCAAACCTATTGATTCTAGAGGGCAATAGCGTGCCGCATTGTGTTCAAAATTTCGGTTTAATTGCGGGGGCGATTCGCGTTAAATTAGGCCACCAGCCATCGCGCCCACCCGTGATCTATGGAACAACAAGGTAGCCAGAGGAACATGGCCAGTATCGCTGTTGACCAGCCAATCGTAGATTCCCAGCCAAACACATCAGTACAGGACTTGTTCTCTCCCGGTCAATTTCTCACCGCCCTGCGCCGGGGCTGGCCGATTATTGTGCTCTGCGGATTTCTGTTTGCCGCCGGCGCCTTCGCTTATTCCCGCTACTGTCTGCCGAAAAAATATGCGGCGTCAGCGACCGTCGCCGTAGACGTCCGCAGCTTGGCTATCCCGCAGCTCCAGGGTGCGCTCAGCAGCGATGCGCTGCCTGACCCGATGCCGATCGTACGCAGCGAGGCACTGGTTCTACAGTCCCGAGCACTGCTGCAGTCGGTCGCTGAAAGACTCCATCTCGAGACCTATCCTGAGTTTAATTCTGCCCTAGAGCCGCCTTCACTTCGTGACCGCATCACACAAGCGATCAAGGACGCAATACCCGGTCCGATCGCCGCGATTCTTTGGCCGCGGTCGGTCGGGGGGGCTGCAAAGGACAGCACGACTGAGCGAGTCGTGGCGGCGATGACGCGAAATCTTACCATCGAGAACGATGGTCGCAGCTTGATCATCAACGTGCAGTTCACGGCCGAAAACCCCGAGCTTGCCTCGCGCATCACGAACGCGTTGCTAGAGCGTTACCTGGATGACAAGGCCAATGCCCGCGAGGCCGCGAATCGTCAGGCGAATACAGCGCTTACCGAGCGGCTGAAAGAAGTGCGCGCCGACGTGGATGCGCTAGAGCACAAGATCCAGGAGCGACGGCAGCAATATCACCTGGTGCAGACGCGCGCTGGCAGCGTGGGCCAGCAACAGCTTGAAGACCTTGCCGCCGCGGTTACCAAGGCGGCTGGCGACCGCACCCAGCTCGAGGCCAATTACCAGCGGGCATTGGTGCTCGCCCGCGCCGGCGGGGTTGCCGAGGATAGCGCGGAGGTGCTCAAGTCCAGTACAGTAGGTCAGCTGCGCGAGCGTGAGGCTGCGGCGGAGCGGCGCGTCGCGCAACTCTCCACCACCTTAGGCCCCGGACACCCTGTGCTCCTCGCGGCGCAGGCGGAGCTAGCATCAGCCCGGAACGCGCTCGCCGGCGAGGCCAGACGCGTGACGATTTCGCTCGGCTCGCAGGTGGAAGCGGCACGCGCACATGAGGCTGACCTCAAACGCCAACTGGCCGATGCTCAGCAGAGGGCTAGCAGCCTTGCGGCGGTGCAGGCCGAATTGCAACAACTGGAAAAGGACGCCGACGCGCGCCGGACCCTCTATCAATCACTTCTGCAGAGCGCTGAGCAAACGTCGGCGAAAGATGGGCCAGAACAAACGGGTGCCCGGATCGTAAGCCTGGCCGTTCCAACCTCAATGCCAATCAGCCCCCGCCCTAAGGTGGCGGCTGGGCTTGGGCTACTGAGCGGATTCGCCTTCGGGGGCCTGCTTGCAGTTGCGCTTAGGGGAAGGGAGCACCCGTTTACAAGCTCAAACGAGCTGACACGTGAGGCTGGGTTGGCTACCCTTACTGTTGTGCCAAAGGTTGCCGGGCGGGGAGTTTCCCTCGCTGCTCGCGTTCTAGCCGACCCTGCTGGCGCCGAGGCCGAGGCGCTCCGGTCCCTTCGCGCGCGAATGCGATTCACCTGTTCCGGTGCGGTGCCGCGGACCGTGCTCTTCGTTTCCAGCACGCCGGGTGAGGGAGCGTCGAGCGTTGCTGCAGCCTTCGCACGGGTCGCCGCCATGGATGGGGTGCGCGCATTGCTCATTGAAGGTGATCTCCGGAAGCCCTCGCTTGCACAAGCACTTCAGATGCCGCCGAGCAATGGGCTGGTCGACACGCTAGAGGGGCGTGATCATTGGTCAGAGCTGCTGGCCCACGATCCAGCCAGCCCGTTGGACTGTCTGCTGGTTCACGGAGTCCAGCCGGGTGCCAACCAGCTTTTGGAAACCATGCAATTCCAAAATCTGCTTGCCGAGGCCAAGGATGAGTACAACCTAATCGTAATCGATAGCGAGCCGGCGACACATGAGGCGACTTCGATGATGCTGGCGCATAGCGTCGATATCGTCATACTGGTCGTTTCAGCCGGCACAACCACGGGCACACCAGTGCGCAATGCAATTGATGCCATCGCCGCCGCTGCACGCAAGCCGCCTGTTGCAGTACTGAACAAGGCGGTGTAGCCGAAACTTGATCGCCTTTTTCCCGACGTCCTATCCCTTATTGGCTTTACGTTTAGATTGATTCTCTAGATTCGCACGGCTCCGAACAGAAGGGCTTGTTACTGCGTATGGCATTCGTCTCTCGCCTGCTTGGCCGCCGCGAGCCCCTGGCCACGCCGGGGCAGCATTTGCAGCAATCTGAGTTGCGGCCCTCGCTTCCACGGGCTGGGCGCGCCGGGCGGCCCACATTTGGCTCTGCCTCGCTACCCCCGGCAAAGCAACAGACATTGCGTGAGGTCTTCACCCCGACCCGGCCGCAGCGCAGCGCACGTCGGCTCGTTGGCCGTCAGCCGGAACTGATCCGGATCTTTCGCGCGATCGCGGTCGACCGCGCCCATGTGGTGCTGTATGGCGAGCGCGGCCGGGGAAAGACTTCGCTGGTCAACCTCGTTGCGGCCGCCGCACGCAGCTCGGGCTATATGGTTGGCCGCTTCGCCTGCTCCTTCGATAGCACTTTCGACGACATCGTCAGGGGTCTAGCGTGCGACCTCCCGGCATCCTTTCTCGCCGTGCCAGCCATCACGGATGGCGCGGGCGAGGGTTGTGAAGCCGGGCTTCCAATTGGAAAGCTACAACCCCGAGATATAGCAGCCCTGCCAGGCCGGCTAACCGGTAGGCATCTGCTGCTCATCATCGATGAGTTCGACCGGGTGGAGGATCCAGCAACCCGCACCCGCTTTGCTGATACGATCAAGCTTGTTTCCGATCGCGGTGCCGCCGTCAGCTTCGTTATTGTGGGGGTTTCGGACAGCCTCGAGGAACTGCTCGGCCGCCATCCCTCCATCCAGCGAAACATACTGGGTATGCCGCTCCCACTGCTTACCGACGCCGAAATCGAGGAAATTCTTGGCGAGGGCGGGCGCGAGGCCAATATAGAATTTCCCCGCCCAATGCGCGCCGTCATTGTGTCGCTCGCGCGGGGAATGCCCTATATTGCCCAGCTACTGGGCCTCCATGCAGCTGCAGAGGCAGCAGCACGGGGCGCCACGGTTATCGGCAACCAAGACCTATACGCCGCGATCAAGCGTGCCGTCGACGAAGCCGATCCGCGCCTCACCGTTCTATATGAACGACTGACCAAGCGGGGGCGCGATGCCGCCATGCGTGATGCGCTCTATGGGATCGCTGCTGGCGAGCAGGACAAATTTGCGCGCTTCGTCGTGAATGACCAGGGAGGCGTCCTGCGCGCTGCAGGATTCCGGATTTCGCAGGCTCAATGGGAGCAAATTCTCGAGCTTGGGGCGGTCCGGCCATGCCTCAGCGCTGGCCCCGGGGCGTACACCTTTGCCGACCCAATGCTTCCGCACTATGTGCTCATGCGCGAGGCGCTCGAGGGGTGATCACAACGCTTACAGCGCAAAGTGCATCGCTATGAGAATTAGGCTTCGCGTATAACCGCCCGTATTGATCGTGGTTACATTTGGTTGACCCGTGAAGGTGCTGGGGCTGGCCCCGTTCTGCGTGGTAAAATCGTAGTCGGCCGAAAGCCGCATATTCCTGTTGAGCAGCCAATTGGCCCCAGCCCCAATGCTGAAGCTTGTCGAGCTAGTGCTGCTTTGCAGATACGCCGCGTTCTGAACGCTCAGCCGGCCTGTCAGAATCAAATTACGCAAGTATTCATGATAAACGGTCACGCCGGCCGTTGTATAAGTGTACCCAGCGGTCCCCTCGGCGGCCGGGTCCTCAATAACGCGAGAGAGTAGGCCGGTGACGGTCGTAAGGCGCGTGGGCGTCCATATAACCGCGGCCTGGGCGATGGGTGCGATCTCGTTTTTGAAGGCGCGCGACTCGTAGCCCCGATATTCGAGACCTACCAGAACCTGATACCGAAGCGCGCCGCTCGACTCGTAATCGAGTCCCGCCAGCGCAAGGAAACTTTTGGAATTATAAGTGGGCTGCCCGATCTGTGGGCGCGTGAAGTGTGAATCCACCCCTTCGACTACGAATACCAGATTACGCCGCTCACTGAGGTTATATCGCGTCGTCACGCCCGCCGTGACACCGACCCGATCACGGTATTCCTGGCTTACGGAGACGCCCTCGATTGTCGTGTTCTCGAAGTTATACGAGCGGACGCCGACGTTGGGACTGAAAGACAGACGACCAAGATCGAACGTATAGCCAGCCCGCAGATCGTTTACCTGATACGGAACCGGTGTTGTGGACGGTACTGCCCCGACATCCGTGGCTGACTGGTGCAAAGAAAGATGGGAATATCCAAGCGTGAGATCACTGCGGCCAATTGTGTACCCTCCGCCGAGAGATGCCGTCCAATCGGTGTGCGTCTGGTTCGTGGTATCGAAATATTTATAATTATCGAGACTGAACGCGGCACCAAGGCTGTTTCTCGACCAATTTGAATTGAGAGCCAGGCTCGGGGAGGTTTGCAGCAACCAGCTTCCCGGGCTGGAGCTGAACCCGGTGGGGTTCGTGTCATAGCCAAAACTCTCACTGAGCTGGGGGCGAACAGTGAAGGCTCCGAGCGGAACGCCCGGCGCTTGGAACAGCGGCTGCACGCGTGAGAGGACTGTGACACCACGCTCCTCTCCATACCCGGGCACCCCTGGAGGGAAGTAGCTCTCCAGATATTGCGCGCAGGCCGGCGTGAATGACGCCAGAGTGAGGATCGCCCCCCAAGAGGCGGCGACGCATTTCAATCGCTTCGATGGCATTCGCCTCTCAGCCGCTCGCGGAACGGGCAGGACAGTTGCGGCCCCAGCCGAAATGGTCAAGATCAGAAATGGCCGATTCGGGTCCAGCGGCTCGGTCGAGGCTTGCCAAAATAGCCGGCCTGGCCGATTACAACCGTTGGCCGTCCAACCTAAACTCAAAACCCCGTCGCAAGAAGGAAGTCCTACAATCAGCATCGGGCCAAGAGAGGGATCCATCCTCCACAGCACAGAGTTGCTCCGGGGAGCACGAGTGCCTGCCAAAAAGCCGGACTTGATGTTGCCGCCCCGGGCGGACGTGTCACGTCGGCTATTCTTATATCGTGTCGTCAGCTTCAGTCTCGGGATTGGCGGCTTACTTGAGGTCGGGGGGTGCGGCGGGCCGCCTTCAGGACTGCCGGTGCTCCCTACCGTCCAGCGGGCGGAATACCACCTTGGCCCTGGCGACCAGGTGCGGATAATCACTTTCGGCGGCGAGCAGCTTACCGGCGAATTCCGCGTCGATGCCAGCGGCGATATCTCCCTCCCCCTAGTGGGCAACGTAAGAGCCGCCGGGCTCACGCCGCACCAACTCGAGACCGCTGTGGCCAAAGCGCTGGAGCGGTCCAAGCTTTACAAGAACCCTAGTGTCTCGGTCGAGGTCGTGAACTATCGCCCGATCTTCGTCCTCGGCGAAATCAACAAGCCCGGACAGTATCCCTACCAGCCGGGAATGACCGTGGTCACGGCCGTGGCCGTTGCAGGAGGGTTCACTTATCGGGCAATCGATAATGCCTTCTCTATCGTGCGCGACGTAAATGGAAGACCAATTGAGGGCCGCGCCGCGCGGCAGACTCTGGTGCAACCCGGGGACGTCATCACGGTGTATGAGCGACGCTTCTGATCGCAGTGCCGCTGGATAACCAACGAGCAGGCCCGTAGCTTAGCGCAGGGCGGCTTGCCGATCGCTCGCGCAAGAGCTCGCGGGGTTGCGTTCTTGTGCCTGGGCGCGTGATGCCAAAGTCCTTCATTACACTACTGGCCGACGTGACTGGCGACCTTCGTACATCCGCAGGTAACGCCTTCACTGGGCGTATCGTTCCGGATCCGCCAGTGGAGCAAAGCGAGACCTTCGCACCGTTCACGACGGATGATTTTACTAGGGTAGGTGGCGATGACCGTACCAGCCAATCATATCGGAGTTATTGACCGAACGCCCTGCCCTTCCTTTGAGCGGGGTCACCAGGTTCTGAAATCGTGGTACGCGGCAGTAGCTTTATTGGCTTACGTTGTAGGCCTTCTCAGCTTGCTAACTGTCCGGTACTTCGATCCAGACGAATTCGAGCACGTGCAGTTTTCATGGATGATCAGCCAGGGCTTGGTGCCGTACAAAGACTTCTTTGAAAGTCACACGCCACTAACCCATTTCCTGCTTTCTTGACTTTTTGGGCATTCGATGGGCGTCATGGCCTTGCCGCCTGGCGTCTGCTGATAATCGCATGTGCCTCACCTGCATAGTTGGCGTGCTTGCTGCGGCCATGCTTTACATACTGGCGATCCTTGCCGTTTGTCTGTTGCTCAGCAACAGCTTCTTCTTGGACAGGTGGTCGAGATTCGCCCGGACCAGCTCGCCATGCTGGGTATCATTGCCGGCAGTTACGCCCTCCTGAGGGCGATCGACAGCATTTTCCTCGACCAAATCCGCCTGCGTTTGGATGACTATTGCGGGTTAGCGGGTAAACGGCCCCAGAGTCGCTTCGCCAGTACGATGACGAGGGCAGCGCCCGCAACCCCGCACGCAACCAAGAGAGTGACACCGCGAAGACCGATCGCTCTTAATAGCGATGCCGATGAAGGCTGCCGCCAGCCCGGGGAGCGCAAAGAGACACTTCTGAGTAGACATAAGACTCACTCCCGCTGCTACCGATCCTGCTATTCTTCTACGATCACGGAGCACTCAGTAATTTTTCTCAGAGCAATCTCACAGGGACTGCCAAATGGCCGCGACATCCCGGAGCCGCGCTACTCTGGACGACGATCTCCCTAACTCATAACACATTATTCGTTTTGGCCTCATTCGCTGGGTTCATATTATTTTTCATTGCCTCGCCCGGTCCGCAGAAGGCTCGGTCTTCTCTGATTGCTATCCCACTGTAGACGCTAGGGTTGGTATCGTAATAATGCCCGTTGGTCAGCGGCAATATTTTCTTCTGGTGCTGCCGTTTGCGGCGGCTTTAGGAGGAGTCGCTTTGACCCAATTCATGGATTTTGTGGGCACTCGCTTTCAATCTGCGCCATTATCTACTGCATGCTTGGCTGGGTTGCTGCTCGCTTACAACGGCCTGGCACTTTATCGACGCCTATCGAGGGTGGTCCCCAGACTGGGGCCAGGAAGAGTTGGAAGATGCGAGACCTGACGCTGTGCGGCAGAAGCTTAATTATGTCCTCGAGGCAACGCCGCCCGAAGCGACGGTTCTGAATGGCTGGTCTAGCGGAGGCGCTTTCCGGAAGCCTGCCTTCTTTTTCATACATCGCGAGGCAAAAGAGATCATGCGTGAGGCGGATTATCAACGGCTAGCAGCGGTATTGGCAGAGAGATCCATCCAACCAGAACTCATTGACTACGATGGCGAGTTACACAGGATGCCGGTCAACATACAGCAGGAGATTGGAAAGAACTACACACTCACCGGGGTTGGAACCCTATGGCGGCTCAAGCGGGGCTGAAAACTCGCTCAACATCAAACTT
>JAFAHH010000694.1 GCA_019237355.1 Acetobacteraceae bacterium
CGCTGTCACGGGGACCTTCCTGTGCACGTGTGCGCTGGCGATGGTGGTTTTTCGCCGGCAATTCCGCTGGTCGCGGGCCGCCGCGATTGGGGTCTTTGGGTTTTTCCTACTGATCGATCTCGTGTTCTTCTCGGCGAATACCTTGAAGGTGCTGGAAGGCGGATGGGTACCCCTCATTCTGGGGCTGGCCATGACGGCGATGATGACCTCATGGAAGCTTGGGCGTGATCTCATGATGGATCGGTGGCAGAACGAGAGCATGCCGCTGTCCTCGTTCCTGGCGCGCCTGCCGCACTCGCGGACCATTCGCGTGCCAGGCACCGCCATATTCCTGACCAGCACCCCCGATTACGTCCCGGCGGCCTTGTTGCACAATCTCAAGCACAACAAGGTGCTGCATGAGCGGGTGCTTTTCGTAACTGTCCAGAATCTTGACATTCCCGAGATAGGGCCGGAGCAGCGCGCCGATGTAACCGAGCTCGCGCCGGGCGCCTACCGAATAATCCTTCGCTACGGTTTCATGGAGAGCCCGGATATCCCGCAAGCGCTCGAGGCTTTGCGGGAACGCGGCGTGCCATATGATCCGATGCAGGCGAGCTTTTTCCTTGGCCGTGAAGTGATGGTGCCCGCGATGACTACCAAGATGCCGCTGTGGCGGCGCTGGATCTTTTCGGTAATGGCACGTAATGCCGTGCCGGCGACGGAGTTTTTCGGAATTCCCAGTGACCGGGTTGTGGAACTAGGCGTGCGGGTCGCCATCTGAACTGGACCGTGCGGGGCAGGGAATGGTTAGAGTGACAAGTCTGTTAGCGCAGGGCCCCGGGTCTCCATCAGGCAATACCGATATCGGGCTGGAACTGAATGTTAAACTAACAGCGCAAAGTCACCTAGATACGCACGCCTATGAGGCGGACCCCCGCCCGTGGCCGGTGCGGCGCTACTGGCCTGATCAACCAGAATGGCACGGCGGACTGGTTGCGCTTGAGGAAGGCTGGGCTCTGTGCAGCAAAGATAGCGGCGATAACGCTCCCCTCTGGGCGCTTGGGGCTCGCGTCTTCCGGCCTGGAGAATACATCACCTTGCGCCGTCCGGATGGGGAAGAGCTGGTTTTCCGGATCGTCAACGTGGAGCAGGATTAGCGCCCAAGGTTGAGGTCTCCCCGGGGTGCTTGCTTATGCAAGGAGCTTCGTGCAGCCTCTACTTTCGCCCAAGGAGCCGCCCGCTGGCCACAAGATCTGGGCCAGCGCGGAACGGCTTGTGCATCACCAAGGGAGGCTGCATGACACGTGAGGATGTGCTGAAGCAGATCACAACACCGATCGGCTCCCCAGCTTTCGCTCGCGGGCCGCGTATGTTTTACAATCGCGAATACCTCAACATCATGTATCGTTCCGACCCCGAGGCACTAAGGAAAGTTGTCCCTGAGCCCCTGGAGATCGATGATCCCCTCGTGCGGTTCGAAGTAATGAACATGCCTGACACCATGACACACGGCGCTTACATCGAGTGCGGTCAGGCGATTGCTGTGCGCCTTGGGCAAGAGCATGGTGAATATCTTCATGCGATGTATGTGAATAACCACCCGGCCATAGCCAGTGGCCGTGAAGTTGCCGCCTATCCCAAAAAGCTTGCCTCGCCCAATTTCTATATCGATGTTGATGCCCTTGTCGGAACCCTGGATTACGGCACCATCCGCGTTGCCGTTGCGACCATGGGCTACAAATATATTGCTGGTGACCTCGATCGGGCGCGCGGGGAGATCTGCGTTCCCACCTACATGCTCAAGATCCTGCCGAACTACCTCAGCCGCCACGGAGGCCGGCCGAGGATTTGCGAGTTGATCCGAACGCAGATTGATACGATTACCGTCAAGGGCGCCTGGACCGGTCCGGCGCGGCTGCAATTATTCGAACATGTTTGCGCCCCTCTCGCCGATTTGCCGGTGCGGGAGATCGTGGCTGCAAGCCACGTCGTTACTGACTTGCTGCTTCCAGCCGCCGAGGTTGTGCACGACTATCTGGCCGAATAGTCTGGCTTAGCCGCCCAGCGCCAACGGTGAAGCGCACGCCCGAGTGCTGCTCGATTGAGGGAAGAGGTGACCATGGTTCCAGTCGATGAACTGATCATGCGTGATCGAAACATTCATCCTCCTGCGTTCACGCCCAGCTACAAGACCACGGTGCTGCGCTCTCCACGATTGGCGCTCTGGTCGCTACAGAACTCGCTCTCTGAAATTACTGCGCCGCTGTTTGGCCATGAGGAAATCGGCCCCCTCGACAATGACCTGATCCGAAACTATAGTCAGGGTGGCGGGGAGCCGATTGGCGAGCGGATCATCGTGCACGGCCATGTACGGGACGAGAATGGCCGGCCAGTGTCAGGAACGCTTCTCGAGTTCTGGCAGTGCAACGCGGGAGGCCGCTACCGACACGTCAATGACCGTTACATCGCCCCCCTAGACCCGAATTTCGGAGGCTGCGGCCGGACTCTTACCAATGATGAAGGATATTACTATTTCCGGACCATCAAACCCGGGCCTTATCCATGGCGCAATTATACCAATAGCTGGCGCCCCGCACACATTCACTTCTCGGTCTTCGGAACGAGCTTTGGGCAGCGCCTGATTACCCAGATGTATTTCGAGGGGGATCCGTTGATTTGGCGGGACCCAATCACGCTGACCATCCCGGATGAGAATGCCATCAAGCGTCTTATCGCCCCGCTCGACTTGAATGCAGCGGTGCCGCTAGACACGCTCGCTTACCAATTCGACGTCGTGCTGCGCGGACGCCATGCCACCCCGTTCGAAAACTAAGATGTAGGAATCCTGATCATGGTGCAGGAGCTTCGTTACCTCAAGGAATCCCCATCCCAGACGGCCGGGCCCTACGTGCATATCGGTACCATGCCCCACGAAGCCGGATTCGAAGTCTACGAGAAGACATTCGGCAATGTTTTGGCCGGGCCGGAAACCGAGGGTGAGCGCATCCGTATCGAGGGAATTGTTTATGATGGGGTTGGCAGCCCTTTGCGGGATGCTCTGATCGAGATCTGGCAAGCCAATGCGGCGGGCCGGTATAATCATCCGGCGGACCGGCAGGAAAAGCCGCTCGATAGGGCGTTCAGAGGCTGGGGGCGCTCGGGGTCGGATCGCCAAACCGGCCTCTATTTTTTCGACACGATCAAGCCCGGCCGGGTCATGGGCCGGCATGGCCGGCCCATGGCGCCGCATGTCAATTTCTGGATCGTTGCGCGCGGGATTAATATCGGCCTCAATACGCGAATGTATTTCTCTGACGAAGCCGAGGCGAACGCGGCCGACCCTGTGCTGAACCTGATTGAGCAAGCTTCTCGCCGGGAAACCCTGATCGCGAGGCGGGAGGACCGGGGTGGAGAGGTCGTGTACCGATTCGATATCCGGCTTCAGGGTGAGGGCGAGACGGTTTTCTTTGATATTTGATCTCACCTCTGAGGCTGACCGGACGCTCGAGGCGGGCTTGGATTCGCAATTCGCGAGCACCGGGTCCCGATCGCCGGGAAGCCTGAACCGCGCTCTCCAACCAAAGACCCTAGAGCATGATGGCTTCGAGCTGAAGGGATCGTGCTTTAGGCGCAAAATCCTTGCCCATGCCTGCCGCGCCTCGATCGCCTTTCTGGCATCCCTAAGTGCCAGCCTACCCGTTCGCTCGAAAGCGGCTGAGGATTCTTCTTGGGCGATCCGGGACAAATCGGAGTGGCAGGCGTTTGTGGCCCGGTTTGTCACCCCGGACGGCCGGGTCGTAGATACCGGTAACGGTGGTGTTTCCCATAGCGAGAGCCAGGGCTGGGGAATGTTCTTTGCCGTCGTCTATAATGATCCAGAGACTTTCGACCGGATTTCCGCCTGGACGACCCGCACACTTCAGCGCGAGAAGGATTCACTGCATTCGTGGCGGTATGTGCCGGGGTCGAACCCTCCCGTGGCGGATAAGAATAACGCGACGGACGGCGATCTGTTCATCGCTCTGGCCCTGGCGCGTGCTTCGGTGCGCTGGGGGCGTCCGGATCACGCGCGCGCAGCCGCCGACATCGCCCACGATGTTCTGCGGATTCTCGTCGGCAAGGTCGCTGGGCTCACCATCTTACTACCCGGCGCAACTGGTTTTATAAGAACAGATAGCATCGTTGTTAACCCCTCCTACTACGTCTTCCCGGCGCTTCCGGAGTTGGCCAAGCTGGCTCCCTCTCCCGCTTGGGAAAAGATCCGCGCCGATGGCCTAGAGCTGATCACGCGAGGGCGCTTCGGCCGCTGGAAGCTGCCTCCGGATTGGCTTGCGATTTCCAGAAAGGATGGCTCGCTCGCACCAGCGCCGAATTGGCCGCCCCGTTTCTCGTTTGACGCCATTAGAGTCCCGCTCTACCTCGCCTGGGCCCAGCAACTGCTTCCGCCCGTTAAGGAGGCTTTCACAGATTTCTGGTCATCGTCCCCCCGGATTCCGGCGTGGGTCGATCTGCTAACAAATGAGGTGGCGCCGTACCCTGGCCCGCCCGGATTTGATGCTGTGGCCCAGCTCGCACAGCGTGACGTGCAGGCCAGTCCGAGCGGCATGCACTTCCCTTCGGTTGGGTCTGCGCCCGATTACTACTCTGCGGCGCTCACATTGCTCGCCCGGATCGCGTGGGCTGAGAGCGGGCCTCCGACTTGAATCGCTGCTAGACTGATCACCGGGGTCCGGGTCGGAACCATTCCAGGTAGCAATCTTTCTTGACTATCGCGCATAGGTTGTGATAGCGAGGGTGCTACTCACCGTTTCGGCGCGGCGACTGCCGAGTTAGGGCTACCCGGAGATTCTTCATGAATGAGACGTTGGATGACGTTGGTCATGCGCTTGCAGCATTGGGCGCGTCGATGCCGTACCGTAGCTTCACGGAGCCATTTCTAAGCCTCGCAATTGAGAGCGAGTCATCGGAACAAGCGGCTGCCTCTGCCGAGGATTGTTCGCCGATCGCCTCAGGGAGCGACGTGCCAGATCCGGTCGCGGGGCCTAGTTCCTCGGTATCGACAGACCCGGTTGTTATCAAAGCTCCTAGCGCCGCCGCCTTCTTGCGAGAGCTCACGCCAATCCCTACTCACGTAGCTGGACAAAGCGCCTGCCGTTCGTCCGCGCCTCAAGATCTTCCGGGCGAAAAACAGGCGCCCGTCATTGCGTCCAGTTCGAAGCACACCCCGATCTCGGAGGTGTTTCGCGTTCTGCACTCGAGACCGATGCTGAGTCCGATCGGATTTCATCAGGCTGGCCAGCTAAGTACTAGTGCAACGAAGGGATCGGCGAACTGCCTCCCTACACGCTCGGCAAATCAGCGCGAAGCGCGCGCGCATCTCGAATCGTATCCCAGTTAGCGCCGACCGGCGACCCAGCCTAACAAAAATCACCCGCAACTGCGAAGGCCCGCGGAGATAAGCCGCGGCAAAACAGGCGATCGTGCAAGTGGTACCTGATCTCATGGCTTCATTTAGAACGTTGCCAGCACACGAAGAAAATGGAGTGAACTCGTGAAGAGCTCGCTTCGCCGGCCAGCCGGCGACTCTGTGCGGAACTATAATTTAGCACACAAAATCCTCGCCCTCCTGTTGGCGGCGACTGGTATCGCGGCGATCGGGGCTATTGCCACCGTGCCTCTTAGTGAGCTCGAGCAAACAGCATTCGCGATCTGCACGGTTATCGCTTTCTTAATCCTCAACCGAAAAACCGGTCACCGCACGACTTTGTTTCTGGTCGCTCTCTCTGCGGCTGTATCTCTCCGCTATATTGTCTGGCGCGTTGCAGATACGCTGGATTTCAGCACGACGTTGCAAGCGGCCTTGGGCATTGTCCTGGTTTTAGCCGAATTCTACGCGGTCGCCGTGCTCGCTCTCGGGTATTTCCAGACTGCGTGGCCGCTGGAGCGCAAGCCGGCTTCGCTGCCCGAAGACCCTGCCTCCTGGCCGGCCGTTGATGTCTACATTCCTACCTACAATGAGGATCTTTCCGTCGTTCGCCCGACGGTGTTGGCCGCACTCGCGATCGACTGGCCGCGTGACAAATTGCGCGTCTACATCCTGGATGACGGCCGGCGCCCCGAGTTTCGGGATTTCGCGATGGCTTGCGGCGCCGGATACATCATCCGGCCGGATAACAAGCATGCCAAAGCAGGTAACCTCAATCACGCCCTGAAGCAGACGGATGGTGATTTCATCGCCATCTTCGACTGCGATCACATCCCAACGCGTGCATTCTTGCAAATGACTATGGGCTGGCTGGTGCGTGATGCGCGCATGGGAGCGATCCAGACGCCGCATCATTTCTACTCGCCCGATCCATTCCAGCGCAATCTTGCCGCGGGAAGCCGAGTCCCGAGCGAAGGCAATTTGTTCTACGGACTCCTGCAGGACGGCAACGATCTTTGGAATGCTGCCTTCTTTTGCGGCTCCTGTGCCGTGCTTCGGCGGGCCGCTCTTAAAGACATCGGCGGCTTTGCCACCGAGACGGTAACCGAGGACGCGCATACTGCATTGCGCATGCATCGTGCGGGGTGGGATTCTGCGTATCTGAGGCTGCCGCTCGCGGCCGGGCTCGCAACCGAACGCCTGAGCTTGCACGTCGGGCAACGTAAGCGCTGGGCCCGCGGCATGATTCAGATCTTGCGGACGGAAAACCCGCTATTTGCCCGGGGGCTGAAACTATCACAACGGCTTTGCTACTTGAACGCAACGGTACACTTCCTGTTTGCAATTCCCCAACTTATCTTTCTCATTTCTCCGTTGGCTTACTTGCTCTTGGGGCAGAATATCATAGCCGCTTCTCCGGCTGCGATTTTCGCCTATGTGCTGCCGCATATGTTTCACTCGATTGCTACCAACTCCCGCCTTTACCGTAACTGGCGGCATTCATTCTGGAGCCTAATCTACGAAACGGTGTTGGCCTTGTCCCTAGTCCGGATGACACTGGTCACGCTGATCAATCCGCGACGGGGCACGTTTAACGTAACAGACAAAGGCGGTCTTCTTGCCAAGGGTTATTTCGACTGGCGTGCCGTATATCCGAACCTTATCTTGGGGGCCTTTCTGGTGGCCGGGTTAGGCCGCGGCTTATACGGGCTCTTGTTTCAACAAAACGACGCGCTGACCTTCGAGGCTCTCTTACTGAACTCGACGTGGGTAAGCCTAAGTCTTCTTATCGTGCTGGCTGCCCTGGCGGTTGGCCGCGAGACCCGACAGGTGCGCGCTAACGCTCGCGTGCGCGCCGAGTTGCCGATCACGGTACGTTTCAATAGTGGTGAAAAAATGCAAGGTGTCACGCGTAACCTTTCATTAGGAGGTTGCAACGCTGCATCGTCCCGGCCTTCCGAGGCACTGGATGGGGCAAAAGTCACGGTCGAATTTCGCATGGGGGAAGAGATTTTAGCCATTCCGGCGCAGATCGTCCGGTGGGAGGGAGATGTGATGCAGGCGGCTTGGGAGCCTGTTACGATTGCTGACGAGGGCAATATAGTACGTGCGGTATTTGGCCGCGCCGACGCTTGGATCGACTGGGACAAATATCCGGTTGACCGTCCCATCGCCAGATTGGGGCGGGTGCTCGCTAGCATCCGCGGCCTGTTCCGG
>JAFAHH010000015.1 GCA_019237355.1 Acetobacteraceae bacterium
GCCGATCCTTTGCGCGTTCGGGTGCTTGAACACGAGTTCCACATCCCGCTCGCCCGCCAGCACGTCCTTCGGCATGAACACCGGCAACACGCGCCGGCCAGTCGGCGTGCACGCAGTGAGCTCGTAGCCGTTCGCTATAACCGTCAGGTGCTGCTGCGTAAGCGCTGCTTCCGAAAGGAAGGGTGTTGCGTCAAGCAGCAGCATGTAATCCGATTCCGGATCGGGGATCTGGAGTCCGAGCCGGCTCTCCCGCCCCGTCATCCAGCGGAATCCGGACTCCGCCACACCCCAGCCCGTACGGACGAAACGCCCGCTGTTGCCGGCGGAACTGAAATCGATCTTGTAGATGTCTTCCAGGCGCGGCAACGCGGGCATCCGTTGGTCCTTTGCCGGGGTTCGATTACGGCTCGGCGACTTCTAGCAGCCTTGCTGTGCAGACGGAACCGCAGACCTTCCCGGTACTCTATCCTACTCCGAGCACTAGCGCGGAGGCGGCAGCATGGCACGGGTGGCACTTGTGACAGGAGTGGCGCACGGGATCGGCGCGGCGATAGCGGAACGCCTGAGCAACGATGGTTGGCAGGTCGTCGGTGCGGATCTGGCCGATCCGGAACAGCCTCTGCCGCAAGTTCAGTACGAGCATGCGGACGTGTCAGATGAAACGCAGGTCATTGCCCTGCTCAATGTTATACGCGAACGCCACGGCGCGCTGAACGCGCTGATCAGCAACGCCGGGACAATGGTACGCAAGCGCCTGACTGACCTGACGCTCGACGAATGGCATCATGTCATCGACACCAACCTGACGAGCACGTTCCTGCTTGCCCGCGCCTCCGCCGACCTGCTCTCGGCCGCGCATGGCGCGATCGTGACGATCGCATCCACGCGGGCGCGCATGTCAGAGCCGGACACGGAAAGCTATGCCGCATCCAAGGGCGGCTTGGTCGCTCTCACGCATGCTCTGGCGATCTCGCTGGGCCCAGGCGTGCGCGCGAACTGCGTCAGCCCCGGCTGGATCAACGTCCGCGGCGAGGACCTGCGCCCGATCGACCATGACCAGCACCCCGCGGGCCGGGTCGGTAGGCCGGAGGACGTGGCAGCGCTGGTTGCGTGGCTCGTGGGACCGGAAAGCACGTTCGTGACCGGAGCCGAATTCGTCATCGACGGCGGGATGACACGGAAAATGATTTACGCGGATTGATGTGCGATCGCTGGTGCGGAGGCCGAGGTGAGTGTGCACGGCGTCGACCCCGAAAGACTGACCTCCCACGAAGCCGGCGCAGCCGACAGCCCCGAGGCTCCTGCTCCCGCGTGTTCCAGCGGAGTCGTGCTGCACCCGCTTTTTATAAAGCGCCTCGCAGTCTTGTTGATGACGCTCACCGGCCCGCCTTCTCAGTAAAAAATTGCTCACTCCTGACCGCGTATGAGCGCAGCTGACTGAGTTTCACCCCACGCTCACAAAGGGACAAATACATTTGCGCGATTCGGCGCCAATCAAGGTGACGGGATAAGCTCACTCGACCCGCTTCGGCAGCCCTCTGCCACTCCTCAAGAGGAATCTCGTAATATCGCTTGATAGCCGCGGCAATCGTTGCGGCAGAAATCGGTTGCCCAACATCCACGCCCGCCAGCCCGGCCTTACGGAGCTCCTGAATGCCCCCAGCGAAAGAGGAAATCACGGGGCGGCCGGAGAGTCCGGCCATGACGGCAACAGCGCTTTGCGACGAAAAATCGCTGTACGCCAGTATGAAGGCATCCACACGCTCGATTATCCTCGGTATATCGGCATCATCGATGAAACCGAAATCGACTATGAATCCCTCGGGATCCTCTGCGATTGCATCGAGGCAGGCTCGGCAGTAGGGGTCGGAACGATCCGCGCCGCTGGCCAGCATGAGTTGGACAGCCAGGCCAGCCCGGCGGAGCATCTTCACGGCGTTTATCGCTTCTAGAACGTTCTTGTTACGTCGCAACTGGCCGAAGGCGAGCAGGATTCGCTGACCCGGTATCGGTGATTGCGCGGGGAACTCGAACGCGCCGATGGGAATGACGTTTATTTTGGGCTCACTCAGACCGAAATGGATGATCAGTTCCTTTTTTCCCGGCTCGCTGAATACCACCAGTCTCGAGGCAAGGGTGTACTGGGTGCGAAGGAGTCCGCTCTTTATCCGGCGGCGGCCTTTGGACGCGAATTGGAGATCGTGAGGAAGGGGATCGTGCACCACTAAAAGGATCTCGCGCCCAATCAGCCGCAGCAGCAAGAAAATCGGGATCGTTATGATTTCGTGATCCGGTATAGAGAAGATGAAGGTCCGCGCAGAGGCGGCCTTGCAAAAAATGGCGGCAGCCGTGTTAGCGATACGGCGGAGTTTGCTTTTATAGGAGGATAGCTGGGTATCGTACTCCGTCAATTCTCGCGGCACGAGCATGCGCCTTACATTCGGGTGCTTAGGTTCGCGGAAGGCCGGCTCGATCGCTGGCGCGATGAAGGTTACATTCGCTCCCATTTCGGCAAGGCCGCGCACCAGCTCCGCCGCAAACCAGCCCGTACCGTGAAACCAAATCTTGGTGACAAGACACAGGTCGGAACCTGCCCATGAGGGTTTTGTCAAGCCATGCTCCTAAGGTAACCAGGTTACGGGTGTGG
>JAFAHH010000075.1 GCA_019237355.1 Acetobacteraceae bacterium
TCGTTCCTCGTTCTGATGCGCAAGGCACGGCAGGAAATGCGCCGCGGGGCATCGCGCGCGGCTGCAATCACGACGGCCAATCACATCTTCAACGAGGCCATGTGCCGGTCGATATCCGACCTCACAATGCTGGTCACCGATACCGGGCAGGGCCCCTACCCCTATGCCGGCATCCCCTGGTACAGCACCGCCTTCGGCCGTGACGCCCTGATCACTGCACTACAGACCTTATGGCTGGACCCAGCAATCGCGCAAGGCGTACTCTCCTATCTCGCCGACCACCAGGCGCAAGAACTCAACCCGGCTGCCGATGCCGAACCGGGCAAAATCTTGCACGAAGTGCGGCACGGCGAGATGGCGGAACTCGGGGAAGTGCCATTCCGCTGTTACTACGGCAGCGTCGATTCCACCCCGCTCTTCATCATGCTGGCCGGAGCCTATCTGGAACGGACCGGCGATCTCGCGACGGTGCGCCGCCTTTGGCCGAACATCGAGGCCGGGCTCGGTTGGATCGATCGCTACGGCGACCGTGACGGGGATGGTTTCGTAGAATACTATCGCCTCACCGATAGCGGCCTTGCCAATCAGGGCTGGAAGGATAGCCACGACTCCGTATTCCATGCCGACGGCGCGACCGCCGAAGGTCCCATCGCCCTCGTCGAGGTGCAGGGATACGTTTACCAAGCCAAGCGCGCCGCCGCCGCGATCGCGCGCGCACTCGATCGACCTGACCAAGCCAGGATCCTTGAGGCGCAAGCTGAGACACTGCGCAAGCGGATCGAGACTATATTCTGGTCAGAGGAGCTGGGCTCCTATGCCCTCGCGCTCGATGGCGCAAAGCGGCCATGCCTCGTGCCTTCTTCCAATGCCGGGCACCTTCTGCTGACCGGCGTTCCGAACGACTCCCGGGCTGGCCGGGTGGCGGAGCAACTTCTCGGCAGCAGCTTCTTCTCCGGCTGGGGCGTCCGCACTATCGCCGCCGGGTCGGTGCGGTACAACCCGATGTCGTATCACAACGGGTCAGTCTGGCCCCATGATAATGCGCTGATCGGAATAGGCCTTGCCCGTTATGGGTTCAAGGACGAGGCATCGCGCGTCCTCAAGGGTCTGTTTGATGCCTCCACCTATATCGAGCTACGCCGCCTGCCCGAACTGGTATGCGGGTTCCCCCGCCGGCGCGGCCAGGGCCCGACCTTCTATCCCGTTGCCTGCGCGCCACAGGCGTGGTCTGCAACCGCGCTCCCCAGCCTCTTGCAATCCTGCCTTGGGATCGGCTTCGATCCGGCCAACCGGGTCGTCACTTTCGACCGGCCATACGTGCCGCCATGTCTCGGCGAAGTGGTCCTTCGCGGCTTGACCTTGTCCGGCAGCCGGATCGATGTTGTATTACGCGGGCAAGGTGATGAGGTAGCGATGCAGGTGCTGGGTCGGAGCGGTCCCATACGGGCGATCCTGATTACATAGCCAATGGCCAGTTTCCCGCCCCCGATTGAAGACTATGCGATGATCGGCGACTGCGCGACCGCCGCGCTCGTGAGTCGCGCGGGCGGGATCGACTGGCTGTGCCTCCCACGTTTCGATAGCGGGGCGTGCTTCGCCGCCTTGCTTGGAACGCCAGAACACGGGCGCTGGCTGATCGCGCCCCAGGATGGCTCGGAATGCACCAGCCGGAAGTACCGGCCCGGCACGATGATCCTGGAAAGCACCTTCGAAACCGATCAGGGCAAGGTCGTCCTGATCGATTTCATGGTTCCTGACGCGCCGCACTCAACTCTGGTGCGGCTGGTGCGGGGGTGCGCGGGCCAGGTCGAGATGCGGCTGAAACTCACTCTGCGCTTCGAGTATGGCTCAGTCATTCCTTGGGTGACCAGGCTCCCGGATCGCACCGGTGTTCGAGCGATCGCCGGGCCTGATATGGCTGTATTGCGCAGCCCGGTCAGATTACGGGGTGAAGATCTCGCTACCGTAGCTGATTTCACGGTGGCTGAAGGCGACAGTTATGCGCTCGTCCTGTCGCACGGGCCCTCCCACTTGCCAACCCCGCCGGCGATCGATCCCGAGCGCGCGTTGGAAGCGGCGACACGCTATTGGTCGGGGTGGAATGACCAGTGCACCTACCACGATGTGTTCCGCGGCGCAGTCTGCCGTTCCCTGCTTACCCTAAAGGCCCTTACTTACGCGCCGACCGGCGGTATCGCGGCGGCCGCGACCACCTCGCTGCCCGAGCAGCTCGGTGGGCCGCGGAATTGGGATTACCGGTTCTGCTGGTTGCGTGATGCAACCATCACCTTGCTCGCGATGCTCCATGCTGGGTATCGGGAGGAGGCATTCGCATGGCGCGAATGGCTGCACCGCTGCGTCGCAGGCAGCGCCGATCAGATCCAGATAATGTACGGCTTGAGCGGGGAGCGGCGCCTCTCGGAATGGGAGGTGGATTCGTTGCCGGGCTACGAGGGGGCCCGGCCGGTGCGGATCGGCAACGCGGCCGCTAACCAATTGCAGCTCGACGTCTATGGCGAAGTCCTCGATGCCCTCTATCACGCACGCAAGTCAGGGATCGAGAGATCTGGGGAATGTTGGGCTGTCGAGCGTGAGCTGGTCGAGCACCTCGAGAAGATCTGGACCGAACCGGATGAGGGCATCTGGGAGGTGCGCGGCGGGCGCCGGCATTTCACCCATTCCAAGGTGATGTGCTGGGTGGCGCTCGATCGCGCTGTGCGCAGTGTCGAAGAGTTCGGCTTGAGGGGGCCCGTGGACCGGTGGCGGGACGTCCGGGAACAGATCCACGACTCCGTTTGCCGCGAGGGGTACAGCGAGCAACGCCAAAGTTTCGTCCAGAGCTATGGCAGCAATACCCTCGATGCGAGCCTGCTGATGATGCCGTTGGTCGGGTTTTTGCCGGCTGATGATCCGCGTATGCTCGGCACGGTCGCCGCGATCGAGCGTGAGCTGGTCGAGGATGGCTTCGTTCTGCGCTATCGGACCGAACAGGGCGTTGACGGATTACCACCCGGCGAGGGCGTGTTCCTCCCCTGCAGTTTTTGGCTCGCGGATAATTGGGTACTGCAAGGCCGGTATGACGAAGCGAATGCGCTCTTCGAGCGGCTGCTGTCGCTGCGCAATGATCTCGGATTGCTCACCGAAGAATATGATCCGCGTGCGAAGCGCTTGGTTGGCAATTTCCCGCAAGCATTCTCTCACGTGGCGCTGATCGGGACTGCGCTGAACCTGACGCAGTACGGACCGGCGCACCAGCGAAGCGAGTGTCCGGCGAGAGACGATTCCTCGTGAGTGGAACGGCTCTAGCAGGCTGCGGAAAAGGGTTGAAGTCGGTCGTTCGTAAAGCAACGAAAGAAGGCAAGGGGCTTTGCCCCTGGACCCCAGCAAAGGCAGAGCCTTTGCAATCCAATAACTTAGTGGGTGGGGTCTGGGGCCTTTCGGCCCCGTCATGCGAACAGCATGCTCCCCGCATGACGGGTCCAGGGCAGAGCCCTGGCCTTCCTTTTT
>JAFAHH010000452.1 GCA_019237355.1 Acetobacteraceae bacterium
ACGCAGCATATCGGCGCTGACGAGGTCGGATCAACGGCCCCCACCTTGTATTTCGGCAAGGGCATGGGCGACCTGCCGATAAGCTACTTGCGGCCGCTCGCGATCACCGGCGAGCTGAACTATTCGATTTCCGACAAGGAACTGAAAGGCACGCCGGTCATCAACCCTGATACTGGGATGATGTCCGTGCAATTCAACAACGGAATGGCCAATAGGTGGTTCGGCGGGATCTCGATCCAATATAGCCTCCCCTACCTGCAATCACAGGTAAAGGACATTAGCTTAGGGAGATTTTTCGGGGGCATGGTTCCGATTCTCGAAATCACCTGGTCGTCGCCCGCGTCGTCCCCGAGCGCGCTAGGAACAACTTATACCTTCGCACCTGGTGTGATTTACCTGGGGCCGTGGTATCAGATCGGTGTCGAAGCGCTGATCCCCGGCAACAAGACCACCGGCACAAACGTCGGCGCCATCGCGCAATTCCGATTGTTTTTCGACGATCTGCTTCCGAACAGTTTGGGCAGGCCGATATTTCGGTGGCCTTGAAAGGCGATATGTCAGAATAGCCTCTCGGGGTTTCCTCCGGGCGCCCAGCAGGTGGCAAAATGCGCAGTTCTCTTTTGCCGGTGCTGATCGCCGATCGTGGCGTTCGGATGTGGGCGGGGCCGTTACCGAAGCTCACGGCGACGCAATTGTAGAGCACGCGATGGCCGGGCGAAAATCGCCGAAGAGCCTGAATCGCGCTCCTTGCCAAACTCTGCGGCATTTGCTTCGACTTCGCGCCGTATCCATGAAATGTAACGGCTCCGCTGCAGGGCATGCATTCCTACGTTCAATGAAAGAATTGCCTAGGTATGGGAGTGCCTTTGCATTCAATAACAGGACGCTTGGCATACGCGCGTCGTTTCGGGCTTCGACCTGAAGTCATCCGGCTCCAAGTGTAAAATAACCTTACAGTTCTACACGGTGCCCTTAGAAAACACGCGATAGTTGAACAACTTAGGTGGTGGCACAACGATTGCGACGCGATGTGCGGCCAGCAACGCGTGAGCGGAGCGGGTGATCAAATCGAATGTATTAAGGAAACAAATCGATGCGCATGCTTCTATTCGCAGTGGCTTTGGCGGGAATGCTCGGAATGCTTATCCCGCCATCGCAGGCCAACACCATCAACTTTGACGATCTATCCGATAACGGCTCTGGCACGCCAATCGCGAACGGTTACCAAGGTCTGAACTGGTCCAATTTCTTTGTCTTGAACACGTCACTGTACACGCCCGCGAGTGGTTATCATAACGGTCACGTCAGCGGGACGAATGTGGCCTTCAATGGCTACGGTAACGCGGCAGCGATCAGCAACGGAGACCTTACGGTCAATAGCTTTTATTTGACCGCAGTATGGAATGACGGGCTGGAAGTTACGGTCACCGGCAAGAACGGCGACAACGTGCTCGATACCGCAATCTTCACGGTGGACACTCAGACCCCGACGCTTGCAACCTTGAACTGGTCGGGAATCGATGAGCTCGACTTCTCGGCTGCCGGTGGAACTCAGCATCAAGGCTACGGTTATACGTCCACGCACTTCATAATCGACAACTTGAGCGTCAACTGCCCGGTTCCGGAGCCGGCCTCCCTTGCTCTGCTCGGGATCGGCCTGGGCGGCCTGGGCGTGATCAGGCGGCGCGCCGCCGCCTGACCCGACGTAAACCGCTAGACCAGTTTCAGGCTGACTGTGCAGCCCGAAACTGGTCTAAAGTCTTTGCCGTACGAGCATCACCGGGTTCCCATCCCGCGGGCGCGATGGGAACCCGGTCACGCGCCCTTGGAACCGCAACCGTTTCCAGTCAAGCGCGATCTGCTTCTAGAGCGCGATGGCTTGAGGCGGACTCGGGTTCCCAATTCGCAAGCGAATTGGGGTCCCGATCGTCGGAAAGCCTGAATCGCGCTCTCAAAATCACGAATCCTAGAGCGGGATAACTTGACCTGGAGTCATCCCGCTCTCGAGTATCCGTCTTGCGTCAACTCGATCACGCTCTAGCAGGCTGCGGAAAAACGCGGAAGTCGGTCCGTTCGTAAAGCAACGAAAGAAGGCCAGGGCTTTGCCCCTGGACCCCAGCAAAGGCAGAGCCTTTGCAATCCAATCACTTAGTGGATGGGGTCTGGCGCCTTTCGGCCCCGTCATGCGAGCAGCATGCTCCCCGCATGACGAGTCCAGGGCAGAGCCCTGGCCTTCCTATTTCAGCAGACTACTAGAGCGCTTCCATGCTGACTGGAAGCGCTCTAGCTTGTTTTTGGGAGCATCTTCACGGCCCCCAGGAATTGGGGCAATTCCAGTCAAGCGCGATCTGCTCTAGCGACGCGCTTTCAGCTCCTCCGCAATCAGAAACGCGAGTTCCAGGCTTTGCTCAGCGTTCAGCCGCGGATCACAGTAGGTTTCGTAGCGGGCGCCCAAATCCTGCTCGGTGAGGCGGTGAGCGCCGCCAGTACACTCCGTAACGTTCTGGCCGGTCATTTCGACATGAACGCCACCCGCCCAGGTGCCCTCGGCCGCATGCACGTCGAAGAACTGCCGCACCTCTGAGAGGATTGAAGCGAAGTCGCGCGTTTTGAGCTTGCTTGCGGTTGCGATGGTATTGCCATGCATCGGATCGCAGACCCAGGTTACGTTACTCCTCGCCCGGCGCACCGCTCCGATCACTGGCGGCAACTTGTCTTTGAGCTGCTGCTCCCCCATGCGGCTGATCAAGGTGATGCGGCCCGCTTCGTTCGCCGGATTAAGGATCTGCAGGATGCGAACAAGCTCGTCCGGGTCGGCTGACGGGCCGACCTTGATGCCGATCGGGTTCTTCACGCCGCGGAGAAATTCCACATGTGCGCCGCTGGGCTGCCGTGTGCGGTCGCCGATCCACAAGAAATGGGCTGAGCACGCGTACCAATCGCCCGATGTCGAATCGACGCGGGTCAGCGCCTGTTCGTAAGGAAGCAGCAACGCCTCGTGACTGGTGTAGAAATCGGTCTCGCGTATCTGCGGCGTTGTGGCGCTGGTCATGCCGCATGCGGCCATGAACTCCAACGTCTCGCCGATCCGGTTGGCCAGATCCTTGTATCGATCGGCTAGGGGCGAGCGCTCGACAAAGCCTAGATTCCAGCGGTGGACTTCGTGCAAATCGGCGTAACCGCCGCCCGCGAAGGCGCGCAGCAAGTTTAGGGTGCTGGCGGATTGAAAATACCCGAACTCCATCCGGTTCGGATCCGGGACGCGCGCTTCGGCGGTAAACTCGGGGCCGTTGATCAAATCGCCGCGGTAGCTAGGCAAAGTCTCGGAGCCGATCGTCTCGTGATCTGAGCTGCGCGGCTTGGCGAACTGGCCCGCCCAGCGCCCGATCTTCACCACCGGCACGCTGGCGCCGAAGGTAAGCACGACCGCCATTTGCAGCAGCACCCGGAAGGTGTCGCGGATCGTATCGGCCGTGAAATCGGCAAAGCTCTCGGCGCAATCCCCCCCTTGCAGCACGAAGGCGCCGCCCCGGGAGGCGAGGGCAAGGGCCGCCTTCAGCCGGCGGGCTTCGCCTGCGAACACGAGCGGCGGATACTTCCTAAGCTTCCGCTCAGCCGCCTCGAGCGCGGCCGGGTCTGGATAGGCCGGGGCCTGTCGTAGTGGCCGGGCGCGCCATGAACCGGGGCTCCAGTCGGGCTGCGTGGGGGAGCGAGCGGCGCCCGCGGGATCAGTGCCTATCATAACAATGGCCCTCTCTATCCCACCTCTTTCCGATATGCGGGTAACAAAAGTCAATCGGCGGCTTGCGCCAGCCCCGTAACCCGGGTGCGGGTCCGCAAGGTCACGAATTCCTCGGCCGCAGTTGGGTGGATGCCAATTGTCCGGTCGAGATCGGCTTTGGTCGCTCCGCAATTGATGGCGATGGCGAGGCCCTGCATGATTTCCGGTGCATCCTCGCCCAGCATATGGGCGCCAACCACGTGCTGGCTCGCCTGATCCACGACGAGCTTCATCATCGTCCGGCGGTTACGGCCGCTAATGGTATGGCGCATCGGGGTGAAGCGGGTGACATACACGTCGACCGGCCCGTGCAGCGCGGCGACCTCTTCTGAGAGGCCGACCGTCGCAATGGGTGGCGAGGTGAACACCGCAGTCGGAACGTTCTCCAATGAAATTTGCCGGGCCTTGCCGCCGAACAGGGCGTCGGCCAGAGCATGGCCCTCCGCGGTGGCAACGGGAGTGAGGTTCAGCCGGTCGGTGACGTCACCGATGGCATAAATATGCGGGGCGGTGGTGCGGAGGGAGGCATCGATTTTGACGGCGCCTACCGGGCTCGTTTGAACCCCGGCCCGGTCTAGCCCGAGCCGCTCCGTCCCGGGCCTGCGGCCGACGGCGAAGAAGACCAGGTCCGTGCGAAGACCATGGCCGCTGCTCACGGTCAGAACCTTCTCATCCCCATCGGTTTCGACCTTGACCGGGGTGCAGCCGGGATGCAGCCTTATGCCTTGCGCGAGCAGCGCCTCTTGGAGGGCCTCCCTAAGATCCTGATCGAAACCCCTGAGCGGCAGCGGCTGGCGGTAGACGAGGTCGACCTCGGCGCCAAGTGAGGCGAAAATGCCGGCAAACTCGACGGCGATGTATCCGCTTCCAACCACCGCAACGCGGCCGGGAAAGACTGGAAGATAGAACGCGTCATCGGAAACGATGCCGAGATCGGCGCCCGGAATGTCTGGGCGAACCGGATGGCCGCCGGTGGCGATGACGATCCTCTCGGCCGTGATCCGCTGTTCGCCCATATCGATCGTGTGCCGATCAGCGAAGCTCGCATGGGCCTCAAAGATCGCCACACCGGCGGCCTCGAGCAAGCGCTTATAGACCGCGTTGAGCCGGCCGATCTCCCGGTCCTTGGCCTCGAGCAGCTTCGCCCAGTCATGCGGGCCCTTACGGATTTCCCACCCGAACCCGGCCGCGTCATCCGCCCAGGCGCCGTATTCGCCGGCCTGGACGAGGAGTTTTTTGGGCACGCAGCCGACGTTGACGCAGGTGCCGCCCCAGAACCGTGCCTCGGCGATGCCCACCCGGGCCCCGTGCCCGGCCGCGATGCGCGCGCAGCGCACCCCGGCCGAGCCGCCGCCGATCACGAACAGGTCGAAATCATGGGTCATCCCGGTCAGGTGCCGATGCCGCCGAGAGCGAGATACTTGATTTCGAGATACTCCTCGATGCCGTATTTCGAGCCTTCGCGACCGAGGCCCGAGGCCTTCATGCCGCCAAAGGGCGCCACTTCTGTGGAGATGATTCCCTCATTGATGCCGATGATGCCGTATTCGAGTGCTTCGGCCACACGGAAGATGCGGCCGACGTCGCGGGCGTAGAAGTAGGAGGCCAGCCCGAACTGGGTGTCGTTGGCGAGGGCCACGCCCTCTTCCTCGGTCTTGAAGCGGAACAGCGGCGCCACGGGCCCAAAAGTTTCATCGCGGAAGATTGCGGCCTCGTGGGGCACGTCCGCGAGAACGGTCGGCTCGAAGAAATTGCCGCCGAGGGCGTGGCGCTTGCCGCCTGTTATCACGCGGGCGCCCTTCTCGAGTGCGTCGCCGATATGCTCTTCCACCTTGCGCACGGCGTCGGGGTTGATCAGCGGGCCTTGGGTGAC
>JAFAHH010000468.1 GCA_019237355.1 Acetobacteraceae bacterium
GCATCCGTGCGCTTTTTTACGGTCTGATGTCCGCCTTCACGGTTGCGGCCGCACGCTCCCGTCGGTCGGCGGCGGTGGCCGAGGCCGCTGGGCCTCGGGCCGGCAGGTCGGGCGCGATGTGATCGGCCCAGCGATGCTCCTCAGCGCTGAACCGCCCTCTCGATGCGCCGGTCGGGGACCAGCCACATCAGGGCGACCAAGACATTGGCGGCTCCACCTCCGTTTGCAGGCCATGCAGATTCGAGGGACCGCATTCGGACAAGCACGGTCGAGCAGGAAGGCCGGCCTAGGCGCCGAGAAGCGTGACCCGAAGACCGCCCGGCTGACGATCGCTTGCTTTGCAAGTGGCGATCCACGGCAGAGGGCCTCCAAAAGGTGCGTGCACCGTTCCGATCCTGGGAGCCAATATGCCGCCGAGCGCTACCGCGATCTGCCCACCGAACACGGCCTCTCAATGGGATGCAGGGGCAATCCGTGACATTCTCTCACAGCATTTGCGCATAACCCTGATTAATTTGGTGCAGCGCAATACGCCCCCAAATATCAGCCCGAAATCATTCGCCTGAGGGGACATGCAGATATGGCAAGGATAGAAGACAGGAGTGAGCTGGACCGCCGACACCGCACCGGCGAGCTAACGGCTGGGCAATACGTCTTGATGGGTATGCTCCCTTCTGCCCTGGCTTTAAGGGTTATGGATTGGCTGGTTGGGAATGGTCGTGACCAGGACCAACGTTCGCACTATCCACGCTGACGCGACAGCCGGATGCGGCGGAGGCTGACCCGAGAGGCTCAGTCAATGAGTTACGAGGCCAGCCGCACCCGATAGCCAAGGTCACGCAGGATATTGGTGGCGACCTCACGCACTGCCGCATTGTCCTCCACCACCAACACGGTTGCGCTCCCGTGAGGCAGAATCGCGGGCGATTGGTCCGGTTGCCGCGCAGGCAGGATCACTCCCAGCGCGCGCGGCAGATATAGCCGCACTGTGGTGCCGTAGCCGGGTTCCGAGTAAATTGCGACGTGACCGCCTGATTGCTTGGCGAAGCCGAACACCATGGAGAGACCGAGGTCCGCGCCCTTGCCCACCTCCTTGGTGGTGAAGAACGGTTCGAACACCCGGGCTAGCACCTCGGGTGGCATGCCTGTGCCGGTGTCCGAAACCGCTAACATGACATATTCACCAGGCTCGACCTCGGCATATCGGCGGGCATAATCCTCATCGAGGATCGTATTGGCAATTTCGAGTGTGAGCTTGCCGCCTTCGGGTATGGCATCACGCGCATTTAGTGCCAGGTTCATCACCGCGATTTCGAGCTGCTCGTCATCGACCATCGCAGGCCATAAGCCCGTGGTCTCTACCAGCTCCAACTCTATGTGATCGCCGAGCGTGCGCCGCAGCAGGCTCACCATATCTGCCAGCACGTTCAATAGATTTACCGGCTGGGGCGCCAGCGCCTGTTTGCGCCCGAACGCAACTAGCTGCTGGGTAAGACTGGCACCCCGCTCGCAAGCCCACATCGCGCGCTGGAGGTGCTGCAGAGCAGGATCGCTCTCCTCCAGCTTGGCCTGCACGAGTTCCAGGCTGCCGACCAGCACTGCAAGCAGATTGTTGAAATCGTGCGCGATCCCGGCGGTGAGCTGTCCGATTGCCCGGAGCCGCTGTGCCTCGCGGAGGCTTGCCTCGGTGCGAATGCGCTCCGTCGTATCGGTTACAGTCAGCACAAAGCCACCTGCCGACATCGCCGTGCGGCGCAGTTCGAACGTGCGGCCGTCCGCCCGGGTGCGCTCGTAAGTTACAGGACCAGCCGCCATCCGGCATCGAAGACAGCAATGCCTTGGCTCATACCGTCAATCGACGCCCGCATCTCGGCTGCAAGCGCGCGTTCTTTGGCAGCCGACGCAAGCAGCGTCGTCTGAGCTCCCTTCAGTAGCCGGACCGCAATCAGCAAGAGTAGGAGGCTTGTTGCGGTAGCTCCGAAAGCCAGGTCGCGGCTGAAAGCCTCTGAGGCAGCAGCGGCGGCCAGCCGCTCTTGCAGCAATCGCTCCTCCTCGCCGGTGAGTTCGGTAAGGACCGCCGCGATTTTCTGCGTTGATTGCTGGGCCAGATCGCCGCGGAACGCGTTCAGCGCCGCCTGGGCGCTAACATCGCGGACCAGCAGCACGGTCTGTCTCAGCTCTTCAAGTTTGTTCTGTATAAGAGGCGCCAGCGAGCGGAGCCGATCTTGCTGGGCCGGATTGTCAGCCGTGAGGCCACGCAGTTCACTTTGCAGCCCGGAAATGCGCCGGATGGCGTCCTGGTAGGGCCGGAGAAGATCCTGGTCGTCCGTGAGCAGGACAACCTCGTTTACGTTGAATGCACCCTCCCAGTAACGCCGTCCCCCGACGGGTTCACCAAATCAATTCATTTTCAGCCAACGACAAGACCGTGCACCTTTCTCAGACGAACGCCGCCCCTTGCGGCTGCGCGCAGCGGCCGCCAAAACGGGCAGAAGGACCCGGAGCTGAAAGACGATCGATGCGGGCCCAGTATTATCCATGATCGGTCTGGCCCATGGGCCATGCGAGGCCGGTATTATCCGTGCCGCAGCCGACACGTCCGGCTGCGCCAAACGCACCCAGCCCTGGGTGCTGGCCACCACGATCCTGGGCTCGGGCATGGCCTTCATCGACGGCTCTGTGG
>JAFAHH010000503.1 GCA_019237355.1 Acetobacteraceae bacterium
GAGTAAAGCCCCCGGTGCAATGTGCGCCATAACGGGTCGGGAGGTTTCGATGTCAACAGTCCGCATGCTCGCCGCTGCCGCCATGATCGGAGTCGTGCTGCCGGTCTACGCACAGCCAACTCCGCCTCAGGCGTCCCCCGCCGCCAATGCCCCGATAGGGCAGCCACCCGGCGCGGCAGCCGCTGGGGGGCAAGCTCTGCCGGCCCTCGGCCGGCTGCAGAGGAGTTCACAGGGGTGGCGTGCGAGCCGGATTATCGGTTCGCCGGTGTTCAACGAGAACAATCAGCGGATCGGCACAATAAGCGATCTGCTGGTTGGAGATGATGCCAAAATCTCGCAGGCGGTAATTTTGGCCGGCCGCAGGCTGGTTGCTATTCCATATGAGCAACTTCGCTATGAACAGACAACAACAACTCTTGGAGTGCTGCCCTCCCCTGAGGCTCCAAGCGTACCGACTGGCCCGGCAACCCTCGTCCGCATAGTCCTGCCCGGCGCTACCCGCGATTCCATCAACGCGATGCCGCGTTTTACCTTCGGCAGTTAGCTGGCCTTCAGGGTGGCTGGAACGGGACGGCGCACCAGCTCGACCGATTGTATTAACGTGATGGCCATCCCCGGGCTTGAGCCGGGGATTGTCACGGCCATCCACGCGCCGTCTCTGACGAACCTGCGGCAGCCTGGATTTGCCAGCGCTAAGCGCGAGAGTCGTGGGTTCCCGGCCTCCGCCTGGGGGAGGCGGCCAAGGTTCCGGTGGCCTCGCCGGTGGAACAGCCTTCGCAGGTATGACGACCTTTGCAGTGATTCTGATACTGGGTTAGCTGCGCCAACCGGCCGGTTTTCAATACGGTGGTGCAAACAGCCGGCCCCCATGAAGCTGCTCGAAGTAATCAATGTCGACTTCTCGCTGCGGCACTTTCTTTTCCCGCTCATGCGCGGCGCGCGGGAACGCGGCCACGAGGTCATTGGCGCCTGCGCCGAGGGGCCTTTACTGAGCGCGGTCCGCGCCGAGGGTTTTCGGGTTGAACCGCTCCCGCCGATGCGCAGCCTCGCGCCGGGTGAGCAAATCCGGGCAGTGCGGGCGCTATTTCGCCTAATTCGTGCCGAGCGCCCCGATATGGTCCACGGCCATATGCCCATCGCGGGTTTGCTCGCGCGGCTTGCGGCCTGGACCGCTGGAGTGCCCCGCATTGCGTACACCTGCCACGGTTTCCTTTTCAACCAGCCCGGTCCCTGGACCCGGCGAGCAGCCTCTTTGGCGCTCGAATGGCTCGGGGGCCGTATCACCGATATTTTCTTGACGGTTTCCGAAGAAGAGGCCGCCGACGCGCGCCGGCTTCGTATTTCCCGCCGCGCAGTAGCGGCGCTCAACGGGCGCGACCCGGCAATCTTCCATCCGGATCCCGCCGCCCGCGCCCGCATCCGTGCGGTATTAGGGGTGCCGAAGGAGCGCGTTGTCGTAACTGCCGTATCCCGGCTCGTACGCCATAAAGGCTATCCCGAGCTGGTTGCGGCCTTCCAGGCTGCGCTCGCTGCCGGCGCGGATGCTGAATTGTGGGTGGCCGGCAATCGCCTCGCCACAGATCGCGGCACCGATCTCGCGCGTCTCTTTTCGGAGTCCGGGTTGGGTGAGCGCCTGCGCTTGCTCGGCTACCGCGAAGACATACCGGCAGTCCTCGCCGCCTCGGATGTTTTTGCCCTGCCCAGCCATTTCGAGGGCCTGCCGATGTCGGTAATTGAGGCCATGCTGACCGGCGTGCCGGTTATCGCCACCGACATTCGCGGGCCGCGGGAGCAAGTTCTGCACGGGGTCACGGGCGTGCTCGTTCCGCCCGCGCAAGTGGACCCGCTGGCTCACGCGATAATCGAGCTGGGCGCCGATCGCGAATTGCGCGCCCGCATGGGCGAAGCTGGGCGGCAAAGAGCCCTCATTCGCTACGACGAGCATCGGGTGATCGCGCGCACCCTTGACCTGCTCGGGCTTTAGGACCATCCCGGCCGGGCTATGGAAGGTGTTGTCCCAATCCGGCGGGCGCTGATCTCGGTTGCTGATAAAACCGGGCTGGTGGACTTCGCCCAGGTCTTAGCCGATGGCGGCGCGGAGATTCTGTCGACCGGCGGCTCGGCACACGTCTTGCGCAATGCGGGCATAAATGTGCGGGACGTTTCGGACTATACCGGTTTTCCTGAAATCCTGGACGGACGGGTGAAGACGCTGGTGCCGAAAATTCACGGCGGCGTCCTGGCCCGGCGCGACACTCCCGCCCATCTCGCGCAAATCGAGGCACACGGCATCGCCCCGATCGATCTCGTCGTCGTGAATCTCTATCCCTTTGAGGCCACCGCCTCCTCCGGCGCTGCATTTGTGGATTGCATCGAAAATATCGATATAGGCGGGCCGGCGCTGATCCGGGCAGCCGCCAAGAACCATCAATTCGTTGCTGCAGTAACTGATCCCGCTCAATATGATACGGTCACTGCAGAAGTGACTGAACATGGCGGCACCACCGCTCGGATGCGCGCGGCTCTCGCGCGGGAGGCTTTCGCCCGTACCGCCTCCTACGATGCGGCGATCGCTGAATTTTTCGCCCGGGCGCAAGGAATGCCGTTCCCACCCCGGTTGGCCGTGGTGGGAAGGCTCGAGGCCAAGCTCCGGTATGGCGAAAATCCGCATCAGCACGCAGCGCTTTACCTATCGGGGACGCGCCCGGGGGTGGCCAGCGCCCGGCAGGTTCAGGGAAAGGAGCTTTCTTACAACAATATCAACGACACCGACGCCGCCTTCGAATGCGTCGCTGAGTTCGAAGAGCCGGCCGTCGTAATCGTCAAACACGCCAATCCGTGTGGTGTGGCCACCGCCGCCACGCTCACGCAGGCCTGGGAAGGCGCGCTCCGCTGCGATCCAGTTTCGGCCTTCGGCGGAATCGTGGCCCTCAACCGCACGCTCGATCCCGCCACGGCGGAACAGATCGCAGCGATGTTCACGGAGGTGATCATCGCGCCGGACGCGGCGCCCGAAGCCCAGCGTATCCTCGCCCGCAAAAAGAATCTGCGGTTGCTGCTGACCGGTGCTCTCCCTGACCCGGCTGCTGCCGGGCTCACTCTCCGCAGCGTGGCTGGAGGTCTTCTCGTGCAGACCCGCGATAATGGCCACGCCCGCCGCGAGCACCTCCAGGTCGTGACCCGGCGATCACCGACCGATGCTGAGCTGGAGGACCTGTTATTCGCGTTCCGCGTCTGCAAGCACGTGAAATCCAACGCCATAGTTTATGCAAAGGATCGAGCCACTACCGGTATCGGGACTGGGCAAATGAGCCGGGTGGATAGTGCCCGGATCGCGGCATGGAAGGGCGCCGAAGCGGGTAAAGCCGCAGGGCTTCCCGCTTTGATCCAGGGCAGCGTGGTCGCTTCAGATGGTTTTTTTCCCTTTGCCGATGGGCTTGAGGCCGCAATTGAGGCGGGCGCGACGGCCGTCATTCAACCCGGCGGGTCGATCCGGGATGCCGAGGTGATCGCGGCAGCCGATGCGGCCGGCCTCGCAATGGTGTTTACCGGCATGCGGCATTTTCGGCATTAGAGCGCGATGGCTTCAGGCGGACTCGGGTTCCCAATTCGCGAGCGAATTGGGGCCCCGATGGACGGAAAGCCTGAATCGCGCTCTCAAACCGGAACGCATGATGACTTCGACCTGACGTCACCATGCTCTAGCAGGCTGCGGAAAAGCGCTGAAGTTGGTCGTTCGTGAAGCAACGAAGGAAGGCAGGGGCTTTGCCCCTGGACCCCAGCAAAGGCAGAGCCTTTGCAATCCGATCACTTAGCGGATGGGGTCTGGGGCCTTTCGGCCCCGTCATGCGAACAGCATCCTCCCCGCATGACGGGTCCAGGGCAGAGCTCCGGCCTTCCTTTTTCAGCAGACTGCTAGCGCGATCACAACGCGCGGCTTTGCCTTTACAGCCGTGCTCAGGTCTTTGTCCCCCCGGCCGCTTCCACCCGCCGGATTCGGCGTTATGCTTGCGCGAGGCCAGACCCTTCGCCTGGCCCCCAAACCGCGGGAGGAACCCAATGGTCGCAATGCCGGCCCCGGATCAAGCCGTGCTGACCCGGCGCGAGGAAATCATTGCCGCCCTGCGCCAAATCGTCCCCGGCGAAGGCGTGATCGATACCGTGCCGGAGCGCCGGGCTTACGAAACCGACGGGCTTACTGCGTACCGGCAGCTACCGATGGTTGTGGTTCTGCCTTCCACGACCGACCAAGTCTCGCAGGTTCTACGCTATTGCCAGCAGAACAATGTGAAAGTGGTTCCCCGAGGGGCGGGAACATCGCTTTCCGGCGGGGCGCTGCCGCTCGAGGATGGGGTGCTGCTCGGGATGGCCAAGTTCAACCGAATCCTCGAGATCGACATTCCAAATCGCTGCGCAGTGGTGCAGCCGGGGGTTACCAATCTCGGCATCACAACGGCGGTTCAGGATCAAGGCTTCTATTACGCTCCCGATCCTTCAAGCCAAATTGCCTGCACTATCGGTGGCAATATCGCCGAGAATTCGGGCGGCGTGCATTGCCTCAAATACGGCCTGACCACCAATAACGTGCTTGGCATCGAAGTCGTTTTGATGAACGGGGAGATCGTGCGCCTAGGCGGCAAGTATTTCGACCCGCCGGGCTATGATCTCATGGGCGTCCTGACCGGCTCCGAAGGGCTGCTTGGCGTGGTGACGGAAGTAACCGTGCGCCTCACGCGCAAAGCTCCCACCGCGCGGGCCATCCTGCTCGGTTTCCCGACGAGCGAAGAAGGCGGCAAATGCGTGGCCGATATCATCGCCGCCGGTATCATCCCCGGCGGCATGGAGATGATGGACAAGCCGGCCATCCACGCCGCCGAGGATTTCGTGCATGCCGGGTATCCGCTCGATGTCGAGGCGTTGCTGATCGTCGAACTGGACGGTCCCGCACCCGAGGTGGACCACCTGATTGCCAAAGTGGAGGAGATAGCGGCGCGGAACGGCGCCGTCACCAGCCGTACCAGCCGGAACGAAGAGGAGCGCCAGCTCTTCTGGGCCGGGCGCAAAGCCGCCTTCCCGGCGGTCGGGCGGATTTCGCCCGATTACTACTGCATGGATGGCACGATCCCGCGAAAGGCGCTGCCGCTCGTATTGGCGCGGATGCGGGAAATGTCGGAGCGCTATGGTCTCGGTGTGGCGAACGTGTTCCATGCGGGGGACGGAAACCTTCACCCCCTGATCATGTACGACGCCAATAAGCCGGGCGAGCTTGAGCGCACCGAGGAGTTCGGCGCCGATATCCTGCGGCTCTGCGTCGAGGTTGGCGGGGTGCTGACGGGCGAGCACGGGGTTGGCGTAGAGAAACGCGACCTTATGGATTCAATGTTCAATGAAACCGATCTGGCGCAGCAGCAGCGGCTGAAATGCGCGTTCGATCCCAATGGATTGCTCAACCCGGGAAAGGTGTTTCCGAAATTGCACCGCTGTGCCGAGCTGGGGCGCGTGCACGTGCACCGGGGGCAGTTGGGCTTCCCCGATCTGCCGCGTTTCTAGGTCGGAACGGGAGGCGCACGATGCCAGCATTCCAGGCCAAAGACGCGAAACAGATTGGCGAGGTCATTGCTTGGGCCGCCGCCGAGGAGCAGCCGCTTGAAGTCCGGGCCGGAGGCTCGAAGCGTGCGCTCGGCCGCCCCATGCAGACCGAGCACGTGCTCGACATCTCCGCCCTATCGGGCATCACCGAGTATGAGGCGCCTGAGCTCGTATTGACGGCCGGCGCCGCAACCCCTCTGGCCGAGATCGATGCCGCGCTGGCCCAGAAGAATCAGATGATCGCCTTCGAGCCGGCCGACTGGCGGCACCTGCTTGGGGCCGATGGCACGAAGCCCACAATCGGCGGAGTGCTCGCTTGCAATTTGTCCGGGCCGCGGCGGATCAAGGCGGGTGCCGCCCGGGACCATTTCCTGGGTTTTCAAGCCGTGAATGGCCGCGGCGAGCTTTTCAAGGCCGGTGGGAAGGTGGTGAAGAATGTCACCGGCTACGATCTGAACAAGCTTTACGCCGGCGCGTATGGAACTTTGGGGGTGCTCACCGAGGTAACGATCAAGGTCCTCCCAAAGCCAGAGACGGTTCGGACGGTCTTGGTTCCTTGCCTAGAGGACACGACCGCAATCGAGGTTCTTACGGAGGGGCTGAATTCGCCGCATGAGGTCTCGGGCGCTGCGTACCTCCCCCCCAACATAACCCGCCGCTCCCAAGCCGGCACCGTTGCCCAATCCCAGGGCGGCGTCGCACTCCTTCGGGTGGAAGGACCAGAGCCCTCCACCGCCTACCGCAGCGAGCAGTTGACCGACATGCTCGGCCGCTACGGCCCGGCCGCACTCCTCGGCGAGTCCGAAACCGAGCGCCTCTGGGAGGCGCTGAGGGACGTGCGGCTGCTCGCCGAGCCCCCTGACCGGTACGTGTGGCGCCTTTCCGTCACCCCTTCGAGAGGCGCTTCGGTGGCTTGCGACATCGCCCGTAGCGTTGATGCGGAATACCTATTGGATTGGGGCGGCGGCTTGATATGGGTATCCATCAGCGCGACCGCGCCTGATGCCGGCGCCGATGCCGTGCGAACAGCAGTCCGCACCCATGGCGGAGGCCATGCCACTCTGGTCCGCGCGCCGGAAAATGTTCGCGCGGCGGTTTCGGTCTTCGAGCCCTTACCAGGCCCGTTGGCCGCGCTGACTGCCCGCGTGAAGGAAGGCTTCGACCCCCGCCGGATTTTGAACCCAGGCCGCATGTACGCCGGTATCTGAAAGGGAAATTATGCAAACGAACTTTGCCCCCGAGCTGCTGAAAAATCCCGATTTCGCCGAATCGGAACATGTGGTTCGCACTTGCGTGCATTGCGGCTTCTGCACCGCAACCTGCCCCACATACGTATTACTCGGTGATGAGCTGGACAGCCCGCGCGGCCGAATCTACCTGATGAAGGACATGCTGGAGAAAAACCGGCCCGCCGATGCGGAAACGGTGAAGCACATCGATCGCTGCCTTACCTGCCTCTCCTGCATGACCACATGCCCCTCCGGCGTCTACTATATGCATCTGGTCGATCACGCCCGGCATCACATCGAGCAGACCTATAAGCGGCCCTGGCAGGAACGGCAGGTCCGCCGCATGCTTGGCATGGTTCTGCCTTACCCGGCGGTGTTCCGCGCTTCGCTTCAGGGCAGCCGGTTTGGGAAGTATTTCGAGGCGGTGTTGCCCAAGCAAATGCGAGTCATGCTGGGCTTAGCGCCCGAATCGGTCCCGCCGGCCTCGCCCATGGATAAGCCGCAGGTGTTCCCGGCCCAGGGCAAGCGCGAGATGCGGGTCGCTCTAATGCATGGCTGCGCCCAGCGCGTGCTTATGCCGCAAATC